>CAIWVZ010000133.1 GCA_903916245.1 uncultured Planctomycetota bacterium
CGCTCGTCGCCCAAAAGCCGACGACGCCGCCGAAGCCGGTGCTCTCCGCGGAGGACGAGCAACGGATCAAGGAATTCAAACAATTCGCCAACGATCCGAACGACAAGATCCGCGCGGAGCAGATGGAACGCATCGCCTTCGTCGACAACGCGGAAGGTGCGGGCCTCCTCGTCAACGTCGGGTTGAAGGACGAGTCGTTCCACGTTCGCGACCGCGCGACCTACGCGCTTTCGACGATGAAGACCCCGGAAGCGATCTCCGTGATCGTGAACGGCCTCAAGAACCAAAACGAATTCGTGCAGGGCGGGTGCATCATCGCGCTCGCCCGCATGGAGAAGCGCCCCGAAGGCGTCGCCCGGGACATCGCCGTCGTCGCCGAAACGGCCCGCAAGGAAGAGGTCCGCATCTCGGCTTGCGAAGCGCTCGGCATCATCGGATCGAAGGACGGCACCAAGGCGCTCATGTCCTGCGTCAGCGGTGCCCCCGAGAAGGTCGCCATCGCGGCCCTCGACTCGCTCGCTCTCGTGAACGATCCGACGGCGGCCGCGACCGCCGTCAACGCCCTGAAGGGCGGCACGTGGCGCACGCAATTGGCCGCGATTCACGCTCTCGAAGTCATGCGCGTCAAGGAAGGGGTGATGCCCCTCATCGACTACCTCGCCGCCGCCGAAGGTCGCCCGAAGGACGAGTGCCGAAAGGTTCTCGAACGTCTGACGCAGATGACGTTGGGCTACAACGTCGAGAACTGGATTTCGTGGTGGAAGCGCGCCGAAGCCGACTGGAAGTTCCCTCCCCCGAAGAAGGAGGAGAAGGAAGTCGGCGGCAAGGACCAGTACGGCCGCGGAGTGCCCGTCTACCACAAGATGCCGATCGTGACGAAGAAGGTGCTCTTCGTGATCGACATCTCGAATTCGATGTTGGACGAAATCCGCGTCAAGCGTGGACGCGGCGAGGCGAAGGACCTGCAATTCCAATCGAGCCCGAAACTCGATCTCGCCCGTGAAGAATTGGCGTCGGCCCTTCGCGCGCTCGACGACAACACGTTCTTCAACCTGTGCGCGTTCGAGACGGACGTGCGACCTTGGCAGAAGGAACCCGTCAAGGCGACCAAGGAACGCATTCAGGAAGCGATCCGCTGGATCGAAGGTCAAAAGCCCGCGACGCCGAACAACTCGCGTTCGATGCGCCAATCCGACGGACTCAACTCCGACGGCATGATGGCGGGTCGTACGAACACCTACGCGGCGCTGAAGTACGTCTTCGGTTTCCCTCCGGGCAAGCCGAAAACCGGGACCGGCGGCACGACGGGCAACCCGCGCAAGGCGGGCGGCGTCGGCGGCATCGACACCTGCTTCTTCCTCACCGACGGCGAACCGACCGAGGGTGAAACGACGAACATCGACGAAATCCTCGCGGACGTGAAGGTTTGGAACAAGTCCGCCAAGATCAAGATCAATTGCGTCGGCATGAGCGAAACCCGGGGACTCCGCACGCTGCTCGACGATCTCGCGAAGTCCACCGGCGGACAGTGCATCTTCGTCGGAGAATGATTTGGGGCGTCGCGGCCGTCGTCCTCGCGACGGCCTGCGACGACGCGCGCCCTCCGGCGGGCATGGGACCTCCCGGCCCGCAACCCGCTTCGCGCCCCGCCGCGACGCCGTTCACGTCGTCGATCGTCTTCACCGACGTCTCGGCGACTTCCGGGATCGACACCGTTCAGACGAACGGCGATCCCGACGGGAAATGGACGATTCTCGAATCGCTGGGCCAAGGGGCCGCGGTGCTCGATGCGAACGGCGACGGACGCCTCGACGTGTTCCTACCGAACGGCGGCACCTTCCGCGGGAAACCGGAAGGCGTCGCGACACCGCGGTCGGCCTTGTGGCTCGGCGCGGAGAAGCCCTTCACGTTCACCAAGGCGCCCGCGGAGTTCGGTCTCGACCTCGAAGGTTGGTTTCAGGGGGCGTACGCCGCGGACGTCGACGGTGATCGAAGAACGGATCTCTTTCTCACGGGGTGGAAGACGACGCGTCTCCTCCTCAATCGCGGAGACCGTTTCGAAGACGCGACGGCGACTTGGGGCGCGGCGATCGGCGGATGGACCTCGGGCGCCGTGTTCTTCGACGCGGACGGCGACCTCGATTTGGACCTGTTCGTCGCCCGATACGTCGTCTTCGACGCGGAAGCCTTGCCGAACGGGGGCAAACCGTGCGATTGGCGCGGGATCGCGGTCGCCTGCGGTCCGCATGGTTTGGTCGCGGAGCCGGACGTCTTCCTTCGAAACGTCGGTGGACGATTCGAAGACGCCACGAAGGCCTGCGGATTCGATCGCGTGCCCCCGCGGTACGGCCTCGGCGTCGTCACGATCGACATCGAAGGCGACGGCGATCTCGACCTCTACGTGGCGAACGATTCGCAGCCGAACGACCTGTGGGAGAACCGGGGCGGGACTTTCGTGAACATCGCCGACAAGCTCGGGTGCGATCTCGGCGAAGGTGGAAGACCCCAAGCGGGGATGGGCGTCGACGGCGGAGACCTCGATCTCGACGGACGCCCGGACCTCGTGGTGACGAACTTCGAGCACGACACGAACACGCTCTACCTGAATCGCATCGGCGGTCGTGTCGCGGCTTTCCTCGACGCCGGGTCGATCTCGGGATTCTCGCCGCCCTCCTTTCCCGATCTCGCGTGGGGAATCCGGATCGCCGACTTCGACAGGAACGGTCGGCCGGACGTCTTGGTCGCCAACGGCCACATCTACCCCCAAGTCGACGGAACCGCCCTCGAGACGTCCTACCGACAGCCGATGCTCCTGCTCGAGCATCTCGGGAACGGGGCGGACGGGCTCCCCCGCTTCGGGGCCTCCCGTCGCGGCACCTTCCTCGGCACCCCCCGGTGCGGGCGCGGACTCCTTTTGGCCGACTTCGACGACGACGGCGACGACGACGCGCTCTTGACCGTCCTCGACGGCAAGCCCGCCCTCGGTCGGAACGACACGCCGGGCGGCTCTTGGATCGGGTTCGTCCTCGAAGGAAGCGCCCCGAACACGGACGCCGTCGGCGCGACGATCGAAGTCGCCCTCGACGACGGTCGGGTTGTCAAAGCGCGACGCGACTACGGCGGCGGCTTTTATTCGACGTCGGACCCCCGCATCCGAGTCGGAATCGGCGCGGGAAAGCCGACGAGCGGTTTCGTACGATTTCCCGGAGGACGTACGGTGGTCCTGCCGAATATCGCGACGGATAGTTACTTCCGCGTGAACGCCGACGCAGGCAC
>CAIWVZ010000134.1 GCA_903916245.1 uncultured Planctomycetota bacterium
CCGTACGAGAAGCGGGACGAGGTGCGCGACCTGCTTGAGTTTGCGACGGTTGTCGGCGGAAACGGTCCCGTCGGGATTCATGATCCCGAGGACGCGGAGCAGGCGAGACGCCTCCGGCCCCTTCACGGGGCCGAGATCGACGTCGATATCCGGGGATTCCGACGCGCCCGAACGTGCGCGGTTGGGCTTCGCCATGGGCGCGAGACGGGGGGGTGGCGCGGGCCCACCCCCGGTGGAGGATCAGCTCGCCGGCTTGGCGGTGACGGCCTTCTTGGCGCGGGCCGCGATGCGCGACTTGGTGCGCGAGGCGGCGTTCTTGTGCATGACGTTGTGCTGCGCGGCCTTGTCGACCTTCTGCTGCATGCTCTTCACTTCCACGGCGATGCGGGCTTCGTCGCCCGACTTGAGCGCGTCGTCGAGACGCTTCATCGCGGTCTTGAGAGCGGCGCGCTCCGACTTGTGGGAGGCACGGCGGGTGGTGCTTTGACGGGCGCGCTTGAGGGCTTGCTTGGTGTGGGCCATGGTGCGTGGTCTCGGGGACGGATGTCGTCCCGGTTCAGGTTGAGAGTTTCTTGCGGAGGTCTTCAACCTTCGCGCGCACATCCTTGAAGCCGATGTCGGCTTCGAAGATGGTCTCGAAGGTACGAAGCGCGCGCTCGAGGCGCTCAGGGCCACCCTGGCGTTCGAGCGTGCACGCGAGTTCGTAGAGAATTTCCATCTTGGGGCCGTTCAACGACGTGATGGCGTCGGCGGCTTCCGAGAATTGTTTGACGGCGAGGTCGAGACTACCGCTTTCGGCGAACGCGCGACCGAGAAGGTGCAGGGCCGACACGCGATGTCGGGGGTCCTTCACGCCTTGTTGGAGGGCTTTGATCGCGTCGTCGGTATCTCCCGCCTCGAGCAGGGCTTTGCCGAGACGGAAGCGAAGACCGAGGTCGGTCGGACGAGCGTCCGATCGGCGGCGAATTTCGTCGAGTTCGAGCGACGCGAGTTCGCGGGTGCGGCGGGCGATTCCTTCGGAGTCGGCCGAGGCTTTCGCTTGATCGAGGTTCTTCCGCGCACGGGCGAGGCGTGCGTCCCCGAGACCGTCCTTGGCTTCTTCGGAGTTGGAATCCGCACGCACGGCGCCGAGGAAGGCGTCGACGGCGCCGTCGTAATCCGCGGCTTCGAGTTTGGCACGACCGAGTTTGACCATGAGCCCGACGTCGCTCGGCGACTGTTCGAGCGCGCGTTCGAGTTCGATCACGGCGTCCGCCAAGTCTTCGGCGGTCTTCGAGAGACGTTGGCGTCGTTCGGCGTCGCCCAAGTCCTTTTGGCTCTTCGCGAGATCGCGCGCGGATTTCGCTTCCTTGAACCCGGCTTGGGCGATGGCGCCCTCGGCGGCGAGATTCTTCCGCATCTTCGCCGCTTCCTGATCGCGGGGGTTGATGCGAAGGACGCGCTCGAAGCATTGCATGGCTTCGTCGTGACGTTTTTGCTCGTAGAGGAGTTGGCCCAAGATCTTGAGCGACCCGGTGTCTTCGGGAGCGAGGTCCGCGAGAGCCGCGAACACCGCTTCGGCGCTTCGGCGGAGGTTGAGAGCCAACAGCGCGTGACCCAACTTCATGTTCAGGGAGACGTTGCGCGGGTCCTTCCGGATCGCACCTTCGCAGAAGCCGGCAACCGCGGCATGCGCCTTGAACATCGAAGCGAAGAAGATGCCGATCCGCGCGCCGAGGGTGCCGAGGCCGGTGACGACCGCGCTCGGGTAGCCTTTTTCGAACTTGCGCGACGCGCAGACGAGCAGCCCCTTGCGGGCTTCACCGCAGTCGGCGTCCAAACGCAGAATCTCGGCGTAGAGATCCATCGCCCCGTCGAAGTTCTTTCGGCGGGCTTCGTTGTCGGCGCGTTCGAGGTATTTGGAAACGTCTACCAAAGGGTCTCTGTGGATCGGGGGCGGCCCCCGGGAGAGGCCGCTTGCCTGTTTGCGACAGGGAGGCAACATAGCAACCAAGGGGCGGGCGTCAACGACTCGGCCGTCCCGGGAGTCCCCGTGAAACTCGTCTATTTTCCCGATCCGGTGCTCATGAAGAAGGCCGCGCCCGTCACGGCTTTCGACGACGATCTCCGGCGGAAGATCGCCGAAATGGAGCCCCTTCTCGACCTCGAATCGGGGATCGGATTGGCGGCGCCCCAAGTCGGTTGGGGGGTGCGCCTGCTTCTCGCACGTCCGGACGGAGACCGAAGCAAGACCGTCACCCTCGTGAACCCCGAAATCGTGAAGAAAAAGGGAGCCGAGTGGGGTGAGGAGGGGTGCCTCTCGTTCCCCGGAATCTGGGGCAACGTCCTGCGGGCCAAGTGGATCCGCGTGAAGGCTCAGGACGCGTTCGGGAACCCCGTCGAATTCGAGGCGGAGGATCTCTTCGCCCGCGTGCTCCAACACGAGATCGACCACCTCGACGGCAATCTGTTCGTCAACAAGATGAGCCCCGCGGACCAAGCGGTGAATCGCCGCAAACTCGAGGACATGAAGGCCCGTTGGTCCCCGACGGGCACGCCCACCGCATGAAGGTCTTCGAGGGGATCGAAGCCGCCGCCGAAGGCGGTCTCCGCAGAAGCGTGGCGACCCTCGGGGTGTTCGACGGTGTCCACATCGGGCATCGGCACGTGCTCACCGAGACCGTTCTCTACGGCCAGGAGAGGCGTGCTCCGTCGGTCGTGGTGACGTTCGGTACGCATCCCAAAGGCGTGATCTCCGGAACCCCGCCGCAACTCATCACGTCGCTCCGCCATCGACTGCGCCTCTTCGAAGGACTCGGTCTCGACGTCGCTTTGGTGCTCGATTTCGATGCGACCCTTCGGGGGACGTCCGCCGAGGATTTCGCCGCACGCGTCTTCGCCGATGCTCTCGATTGCCAACTCGTCGTCCTCGGTTGCGATACGCGGTTCGGGCGCGGAGGGCGCGGCGACTTGTCGCTTCTTCGCGACGTGGGAAAACGTCGGGGATTCGACGCGGTGAACGCCGACGCGGTCGTCGTGGGTGGACAAAAGGTCTCGTCGACGCGAATCCGCGAATCGATTCTGAAGGGTGAACTCGGAGACGCGGCGCGGATGCTCGGAAGACCCGTCGCCGTGCTCGGAACCGTCGTGGCCGGCGATCGTCGCGGTCGAACGCTCGGTTGGCCCACCGCGAATCTCGATCTGCATCACGAGGTGCGCCCGCCTCGCGGCGTCTGGGGTGTGGAAGTGCTCGTTGACGGTGTCCGCCGACACGGTCTCTGCAATATCGGTTTTCGACCGACGTTCGACGCGCCGCCGCAAGGGGATCCCGATGCGTGGGCGGCGCGCGACGCCTTCGACCGGATCGAAGTCCATCTTCTCGACTTCGTCGGCGATCTCTACGGAAAGGATGTCGAGGTGCGATTCCTCTGCAGGATTCGCGACGAGATGAAATTCCCGGGAAAGGACGCGCTCGTCGCCCGTTTGGAGGCCGATCGCGCGTGGTTCCGCCGTTGGCTCGCGGGGGAATCGTCCGGCGGTTGAAGAGGGCGCCGTTCCCGTTTACACTCTTCGCCCACGGGAAGGTAGCTCAGCTGGTAGAGCATAGCATTGAAAATGCTAGGGTCGCCGGTTCAATCCCGGCCCTTCCCACTCCGCCCACGTCGCTCGCGCGTCGTGGGCGGTTTGCATTTCCGGCTTATCTCTCCGCGAGTCCGAGGACGTCGCGCGTCCAGTGGGCTTCGACGTCGCGATCCGCGAAGGCGACCGCGTCCGGAGACGCCTCGCGGACGAGCGTGCGGAACGCGGGAGACAGGAGATCGACCTCGCCGGTGACGCGCGCACCCGGGATTCCATCACCGAGCGCGGACGCATTCGCGGCCGCCGCTTCGAGCGTGCACGTGCGCCAGACCGACGCCGTATCCATGAGCGCGAGCGCCAAATCGTTTGGGAATCGGACATCGGCGGGAAGGACGACGGCGATTCTCCGTTGAGCGTTCTCGCCTCGGTGTTCGAGCACCCGCGACAGGTAATTCGGGGGTGCCGCATCGAGCCGCGCCCGCACGCGGTCCGCGAGGTCGAGCGGGAAGGGGCCGCCCGGGACGAGGACGACGTCCAACGTGCAGCAGGGATCGACCGCGATCCGCGCGTCGATCGCGCGGTCGATCGCCGCACGGCGACTCCAAAGGTCGCGGGCGGAAAGCCAAAGCGCCGCATGGCGCGCCATCGGGGCGCCCGCGAGCGCCGTGGCGGCGTCGTCGTCGAGCGCATCGAGATCGAGACGGACGACGTCCCGAGGTCCGTCACGCGCCGGATCCGAGAGATGCGGCCGGGGCGCTTCGTCGAGGCGTCGACCGAGCAGATCTTCGGCCTCCGCGAGCAGGGAGGCCATCGTCGCCGCATCCATCGTCGGCGTCGCTTGGACACGATACGGGGGACGTGGATCGAAGACGAGACCGAGCGACGCGGCGTCCGACCGCATCGACGTGCCCGGAAGAAGTGAAAGAAGAAATACCTGCGCGTCGTCGCCGAGATTTCGATGTCGAAGAAAGTCGAATCCGGCGCGCACGTCTTCCGGCGTGTCGCCCGGAAGGCCGACGATGAGATCGACGAGGAGTTTGACGCCGTTCCGCTTGAGGCGTTCCGCGGCCTCCGCGACGAGTTTGGCGCTGCCGTGGCGCTTCGTCAGTTTCAGCGTGTGATCGCTGACGGATTGAAGTCCGATTTCGACGCGTCCGAAACCCGCTTCGCGAAGCGCCCGCGCATGGGCTTCGGTAAGGCCTTCCGCGCGGACTTCTCCGAAGAAGTCGAGGGCTCCGTCGGGATTCGCCACCTTCAGGGTTTCGAGAAGTTCTTCGAAACCCGGGCGGTGGTTGAACGTCGGGTCGAGGAACACCACTTCCCGTGCACCGCGTCGCGCGAGTCCTTCGACGAGAGATCGAACGTCCTCGAGTGGAAGGCTGCGAAGGTTGGCGCTCGAACGCGGGTAGAAACAGAACGTGCAATGGGACCGGCAGCCGCGTACGGTTTCGACGTAGGTCGATCGGGCGGGATCGACGGGGATCACGCCTTCGACGTAGGGGGACGGGAAGCGCGCGAGCGGGAAATCGGGCGGAGCGGGTTCCGTAAGCAATCCCGGGCCGCGCTCGGTTCTCACCGCGACTCCGGGGAGTCCTTCGGGAGAGACGCCCTCGAGGAGGCGGTCGAACAACGTCAAAAACGTTTCCTCCGCTTCGCCGGCGACCGCGATGTCGACGGCGGGATGCTCGAGGACCCACGCGTTGTCGGGGGCGACCTCCGGGCCTCCGACCAGGATGCGGACGTCGGGGAGGCGGGCCTTCACGAGGCTCGCGATGTAAAGGCTCCGCTCCGAGTTCCAAAGGTAGAGCGACCAGCCGACGTAGGTCGGCCGCTTCGAGACGATCAGATCCGCGAGGAGGACGTCGCCGAGACGGTCGGTCAAGTCCGGCGGCAGAACGTCGATGTCGAGGCGCACGTCGAGTCCGGATCGGCGCGCCGCGACTCCCAACGCCCCCGCCGCGAGCGGAACATTTCCCGACGAGGACAGCGCCGCCGGTTGCGGGACGGGGAGTTGGACGAGGACGAGTCGCGGCTTCACGCCTTCGTCCTAGCGCGGGACGCGGTCTCCCGGAAGCAGAACGGAGAGACGGATCTCGGGGATCCTCCACATCGGGCGGGTGGTCGTCGGGGGCATCTCCGCGACGGATCCGGCTGCGGTCGAATACAGCACGGCCTGACCGGCGCCGACGATTTCGATGGTGTCCTCGGTGATGATCGCGCCGGTGCGCTCTTCGAGGCCGAGACCCTTCAGCGAAGGATGGGCGGGAAGGATGTTCAACAGGCGCACCATGCGCGCGCGGGCCAGGAGGTGCTGATCCACGATGAAGTCCGGAAGCACTCCGAGTCCCGCGGCGGTCGGAAGGCGGTCCGGTGCGATCGGACCTTCCGGCTCGCCGCGTACGAGCATCACGTCGCCGAGAACGGCCGCTCCCGCGGAGGTCCCGCCGACGATGGCGCCTCGCGCATGGTTGTGTCGGAGGATCCGCAACGCCTCGGTGTCGGCGAGAAGTTGCATGATGCGCTCCTGCGAGCCCCCGCCGAACCAATAGATGCGAGCACTACGAAGAACCTCGAGCGATTCGGGGCGATCGGCGTCGCTCTTGCTCTTCGGGTTCCAAAGCGTGACGCGCTCGGACCCGTGGCGCTTCCACATTTCGACGGTCGAGCGGCCCGCATCCTTGACGGAAGACGCGGCGGGAATGACGACGACGTGAGCTTCCGCGCCGCCCGCGAGCGCGATCAACTTCGGAACGAGTCCGGGCGCTTCGCCGCCTCCGCCCACGGGAGCCACGATTCCCGGACGCTCGACCGCCGACGGCGTCGACGCGCAACCGAGCGCGAGGGTGAGGACGAGGTGGAGTGCGAGACGCGTCGTCCGCATCAGTTGAAGGTGATCACCAGCGGATTGCTGACTTCGGTCGGGTTCCACGCGGCATCGGCGGTGACCGCCGCGAAGTGCAGATTGAATCCGGCGAGGGCGGGGTAGTAGGGGACGACGACGCTCGCGGTCGCTCCTCCGACGGCGTTCGTGACACCGACGAAGTTGACGAATACCGACGGCAAGTTCCAGGCGAGGTTGGCGAACCCCGTCGCGATCGTCGCTTCGAAGACGAACGGCCCGCCGAGGGGCGTTTGCCCGGCGATTTCCGCCGCCGCGACGACGTAGAGATCTCCGCCGTGTCCGGGAGCGGAGAGATTCAACGTATGCACCGCTCCCGTCGCCCACGATGCGGACGGCGTGCCGAGGGAGGCCTGCCACATGGTGCCGACGCGCGTGTAGATGTGGTCGCCGGAGGGGCTGCCGTCGTTGTTCGACTGATTTCCCGCCGCATAGAACTTGAGCGGACCGGCGGCCATCGTCGCGGGCGCCTGCCAGTTCATGCTCCAGTTGCTTTGAGAAGATCCCGCCGTCGTGTGTTCGTGGTACGCCGCGTTGCCCGTCGCGTTCTTCGTCTGCGCGGAGCTGAACGTCGGCGTCGTCATCGTGACGGCCCAGTTTCCGCGGAACGTTCCGCCCGAATCCCGCATCGTGACTTGGAAGCCGTGACGCGTCGCGGAGGAACCGGGGAATCCGACGGTGATCGGATGGGCGGCTCCGAGGGTGAGCATCTTCGGCACGGTGAGCGCCATGGACGCCGTGCCCGAATTCAGCGTGTAGCTGTTGTGACACGCGGTGCAGGAGGACGGGTTGTCGGTCGGCGCACCCGCGTAACCCGCGGGCGGGCCGGAAGAAAATCCGCTGGCGAGTTCCGGTGCGAGATGCGATCCGGCGACGGCGACGGCGAAGGTGGCTGCGGTGAGAACGCGGCGGGAAAGGGCCATGACGTGACTTCTCCGGGTGTTTCCGGGCGCTTCGACGATTCTAGCACCCCGGACGGGGCCGGTTCCACGTACCAAACCCGTCCGCCGGGGCGGATTTGCGAAGATTTCGTCCGTTTGCCTGAGGCGCGCTTCGGGGGGATCATTGACGACGGAGCCTCGCGTGACTTGGACCTTCGAGCGACTGTATGCCCAGTTCGGGGAAGATGTTCTTCGGGACGTCGTCCGCGACATCAACGACCTCATGTGCGGCATGGCCGGCAAGGGGTCGAAGGTGAACCGCATCGGCGTGCCGGAAGGGATTTGGGTGAAGTTGCTCACGCGCGGCGGCTACAACGCGGAGGGCGTCGCGAAGGCGCTCGAAGGGCGCGAACTCGGTCAGCGCGACGCCGTCGGCCCGTTCAACCCCTACACGATCTATTCCATCGTCAACGTCGTCGACACGAACGGCGGGCCCATCACGCTCGAGGAACTCGACGTGTTGCTCACCGCGGCGCTGCGCTACCGCCAGCTCATTCCCTGAAACCATGACGCGCGCCGTCGTCGACGCCCACGCGGATCTTTTTTCGAAGTGCGTGGAGGACGGTCTCGATTGGATCGACGACGCCGTCCGCTTCGACGCCTCCGCCGAAAAACTCGTTCGCGGCGGCGTACGTGTTCAGGTCGCCTCCGTCTACGTGCCGATGCGCAAGGACGGCGAAGAGGGGACGACGGAAGCGTTGCGCATCGTCGGTGCGGCCGAAGACGCCGTCCGTCGTACGCGCGGGTTCCGTCGCGTGAACTCCGTCGAGCAACTCGATGCCGCGCTCGCGTCGGATGCCGTCGCCGTGGTGCTCGGCATGGAAGGCGCCGGACCGCTTCTCGGGGATCCCGATCGACTGCGACTGTTCGCCCGACTCGGTGTGCGCTTCTTGGGCCTCACGCACAACCATGCGAACGCGTGCGGTGACGGATGTTTCGCGAAGGATCCCGTCGGTCTCACGCCGCGTGGTCGCGACATGGTCGGAGTCGCGGAGGAGGAAGGCGTGGTGCTCGACGCCGCGCACCTCAACCCGCGAGCGTTCGACGACGTGCTCGCGCTCGCGAAGCGTCCCGTGGTCTGCACCCATGCGGGTTGCCGGGCGCTGCTCGACGTTCCGCGGAATTTGACGGACGAACAAATCGAGAGTCTCGCCGCGTCGGGCGGGGTCTTCGGTATCGATGCGTTCCCGGGGCACGTCGGCAGAGACCGTGCTCGGGGAGACCTCGACGACATGGTGGCCCATATCCTCCACGCCCTCGAGATCGCGGGCGAGGATCACGTTGGTCTCGGAGCCGACTTCGACGGAATCCCGACGAAGTTGTCGGGTTTCGAGGATGCGTCGTGTTATCCCGCGCTTTTTTCGGCTCTCGCGGCGCGTGGGGTCGGTGAAGCGACCCTCGACAAGTTGGCGTTCGGCAACTGGATGCGGGTCCTTCGGAGCGCCTTGGAACGCGTCCCGGGGAGTGGTAGGTTTCCGACCCGCGATTGCGGCCTGCCTTGAGGTAGGGGCCTTCCGCCCCGACACCGCCGAGGACCGCGGTCCCGTGAGCACCACCATGAAGGACGCCATTCATCCCAAGTACGTCGCCTGCAAGGTCACCTGCGGTTGCGGCAATACGTTCGCGACCCGTTCGACCCGTGCCGAAATCACGGTCGAAATTTGCGGTGCGTGCCACCCGTTCTACTCGGGCAAGCAGAAGTTCGTCGACACCGCGGGCCGCGTGGAACGCTTCATGAAGCGCTACGCGAACACCGCGTCGAAGCCCCAGGCCAAGGCCTGAGGGACGGGCGCCTCCGCGCCCTTTTTCCTTCATGTCGATCGAGATCGTCGAGAAGTTGGGCGTCCGTCTCCGAGAGATGGCCGCCCGCCTCCACGAAATCGACCGTCGCGTGGTGGCCGAAGGTGCCGCGCGTCCGCAACTGATCCCGACGTTGATGCGCGAGCGTGCATCGCTCGCTCCGTCGGTCGAGTTGCATGCGGAGATCGAGCGTTGCCGACGCGAGGCGGCCGAAGCCGAAGCGGCCGCGCGGACCGAGTCCGACCCCGATATGGTCGCCGAGTTCCGCAAGGAAGTGGCCGTCCTGCAGTCGAAGGTCGACGCGCTGGCCGCTCGTCTCGTCGGGCGTTTTCTCGATTCCGATCCCGACGATCTTCGCGATGTGATTCTCGAAATCCGCGCGGGGGTCGGCGGTGACGAGGCCGCGCTTTTCGTCGCGGAACTCCGCCGTATGTATATGCGATTCGCGGAACGCCTCGGATTCTCCGTGGAAGTGCTCTCCGCCTATCCGACTCCGCTCGGGGGGCTGACCGAAACGGCGCTGCTCATTTCCGGCGAAGGTGCCTATGCGCAGTTCCGTTACGAAAGCGGCGGCCATCGCGTGCAGCGGGTGCCCGCGACGGAAGCCGCGGGGCGTATCCATACGTCGACGGCGACGGTGGCCGTCCTTCGCCAGGTCGACGACATCGCGATCGACATCAAGGATTCGGATCTCGTGATCGACACGTACCGCGCTTCGGGTGCGGGTGGTCAGCACGTCAACAAGACCGACTCCGCCGTCCGGGTGACCCACATTCCGTCCGGGATCGTCGTCGCGTGCCAGGACGAGCGCTCGCAGCAGAAGAACCGGGCGCGGGCGATGTCCATCCTCAAGGCGCGATTGCATGAACATGCGACCGCCACCCGCGACGCCGAGCGCGCGAAGGATCGTCGGGAACAGGTCGGCTCCGGCGATCGGAGCGACAAAATTCGCACGTACAACTTTCCGCAGGACCGCATCACGGATCACCGCATCGGCGTCACGATGCACGGCATTCCCGCGTTCCTCGACGGCGCGCTCGACGGGATGGTGGGGAAACTCCGCGACGAGGAACGCACCCGTCGCCTGAAGGCGATTCTCGAGGAGAAGCGCGCGTGACCGCGTGGACCGCGCTGTCTCTTTTGTCCGCTTCGACGGAGCATCTTCGAAAGTTCGGATCGGAATCCCCGCGTCTCGATGCGGAACTCCTTCTCGCTCGCGTGCTCGGAGTGACGCGCCTGCGGCTCTACATGATGCACGACATGCCCGTCGGCGACGTGCAACGGTCGGCGCTTCGGGATTTGGTGGCGCGTCGCGCCAAAGGTGAACCCGTCGCCTATCTGCTCGGAGAGCGCGAATTTCACGGGCATTTGTTCCGCGTCGATCGTCGGGTGCTCGTCCCGCGTCCGGAAACCGAGTTTCTCGTCGACGCCGGCATCGAAGCCGTCGATCGGTTGACGGCGGTGCGCGGAGCCGACGCACCGATTTCCGTTCTCGATCTCTGCACCGGCAGCGGCTGCGTCGCGGTGTCGGTGAAACTCGCGCGCCCCTCGGTCAACGTGGTCGCGGTCGACATCTCGAAGGAGGCCCTCGACGTCGCGCGCGTCAACGCCGACGAACTGTGCGGCCCCGGCGCCGTCGTTTGTGTCCTCGGCGATCTCGATCGGGCGGTGGATGGGAGACGGTTCGACGTCGTTTTGTCGAATCCTCCCTACGTCACGGATGTCGAGTACGGGGAGATCTCGGCGCACGTCCGCGATCATGAACCCGCGCTCGCCCTTCGCAGCGGCGACGACGCCCTCCGATTCCATCGAAGGATTCTCGCGGCGTGCGTGTCGGGTTTGTGCGCGTCCGACGGACGCGTCGCGATGGAGTTGGGAACGCCGGACGGCGCGCTCGAGCTCGCCGCATCGGTGTATCCGAAGGGACGTGTCGAAGCGCGCCGCGACTATGCGGGCTTGGCCCGCGTTCTCGTCGTCGATCCGTGAACGGCGATCAGCCCGTCGTTCCGCCGACGGGGGCCCCGCGGGCGACGAGGCGGTCGAGGGCCGCGCGGTCTTCCGCCGAGACCATCGTGAAGAAAAGGCCGAGGTCGTACTGACCGTCCGGGCGGCGCTGGCAGCGCACCACGGCGGCCTCGCAGGTGACGAGGCGGTTGTCCTCGTCGTCCAATCGGAACTGGACTTTCACCAAGGCCATTTCGTTGAGCGGCGTCGGGCTCACGGCGCAGGTGCCGATGCGTGAAACGTTGGTGATGCGGCAGCCGAGCGTGTCGCCCCCCTTGTTCAGGGTTCCGTCGAAGGAGGTGTCGATACGCGGGGCGCGGCGGCGGTCGATCGGGTCGTTCGTGGTCATGGTTTCTTCCCTCGTAAACCCGCCTCGTTGCGAGTGTCCCCCCGGGGCCCTACGATCGGGGCGTCGGTGGAACGGCGGGTCTTCCCGATCACCTTTCGGCAGGCCTCCCTCAAAAGTTGAGTCGGAGGTTCGAAAAAGGGGGAGAAGTCCGCCCCGCCTACGACTCGAACCATGGCGAACTTCAACAAAGTCCTTCTGATGGGCAATCTCACCCGGGATCCCGAAACCAAATTCCTCCCGAGCGGCGCCGGCGTCGTCGAATTCGGCTTGGCCATCAACCGCACGTGGACCGACCAGCAGTCCGGCGAAAAGCGCGAAGCGACCACCTTCGTCGACTGCAAGGCATGGGGCAAGCAAGGCGAGATCCTCTCCCGCTATTGCAAGAAGGGCAGTGCCTTGTTCGTCGAGGGACGACTCGACTACCGCACGTGGGAAACCAACGGCGAGAAGCGCTCGAAGCACGAGATCGTGGTCGAGAATTTCCAATTCGTCGGCGCGCCGAAGGGGGATGGACAGGGCGGCGGAGCCCCGATGGGGGGCGAAGGGCCGTCGGGTGGCGGCGGCTATCGCCGTCCGGCACCCGGACCGCGCAATCCCCAACGCGGTCAGGATATGGGGCCGTCCGAGCCCTCCGGATACGACCCGGGGCCCGGTGCCGACGACGTCCCGTTCTGACGGACGCGGACGACGTCGCGCTCGCCTTTCGACAGACGGCGTTTACTTTTCTCCATGTTGTTGCGCCGAGGGACGGGTCGGCTCTACACTTGACGTTGCAGTGATCGCTGCAACGTCATGAGCGGCCTTTCGTTGAACCCGATCGTGTCCCGGAAGCGTATGTGGCTTCTGATGGTACCCGTTTGTCTTGCGGCGGTGAGCGTGTGGGCCGCGTCCGCTTGGGGGCATGCTCCCGATGAGACGTCGTCGCCGCGATTCGTGATCGACGAGCCGGCGACGTCGGCACCTTCGGTTTCGAAACCGTCGTCGACCGGCGTTGCGCGTTCCGCCGCGACGGGGGCGCACCTCGAATCGTCACTTGCGAGAACGATCGGTGTGCGCGTCGTCGATTCCGCGGGACACCCGGTCGCCGGGGCGCATGTTCGATTGGAAGAGCACGGCGAGAGTCGCGTTGAAGGGTGGCGCTCCGTTCCGACGCGAAATTCGGATTGGGGCGTAACGGACGGATCCGGACGCATCCGCCTGCCGTGGGCGTTCGACGGTCCATGCGGGGTTGCGATTTTCGCGGAGGGGTTTTTGCCTTGCGAGGCGTCGAACTCCGAGTCCCGCGATCGCGACGTGGTTCTCCGTCGCCCCGCGACCGTCACCTTCGAATTGGTGAATCAACGTACCGGGCTCCCCATGGCGGATTCGGTCGTGTCGGCGTCGCTCGGGGGCGTGACGCGAACGGGCAGAGTCGATGCGAGCGGACGGTTTTCGCTCGATGGTTGTCCTCCCGGTGATCAGCGACTTGAAATCGACGGTGCGTCATTTCGCCCCGCGACGACTTCGATCGCAGGGCTCACCGAGGAAGAACGGCGTTTCGTGCGCGTCCCCGTCGTCGAAGGGGCCCACCTTCGCGGCACCGTACGCGCGGCGGGAATTCCGGCGGACGGAGCCGTCGTCTCGATTCTCGATCGCTGGACGTCGAGACGCATCGCGACGGCGGTGGTCGGACCCGACGGGACGTTCGATCTCCCGGTCGGGATCGAGGGGCGGGATTACATCGTCGAGGCCGCCGACGAAGGTTGGTCGGGCGAAACCGTGATCGTCGCCGGAGGTGCGCACCATATCGTCGAACTCAAGGAACGATGGGCGTTCGACGTCAGCCTTTACGACGGGGTGTCCACGATCGCCTACGGACGTGTCCATGTCGTGCGGGCGGATGGGCTCCCGAGCGGGCCGGACGGAGACGGCTGGTCGTTCAGCGCCTCGGACGGCGGCCGACTGTGCGTCGAAGGTCTTACGGACGGGGTGACCTACCGCATGATGGTCTCCGCGGAGGGATTCGGCGTGGTCGAGTACCGGAATATCGACCGCGATGCCATCGGCAATGCGCTCTTGCGCTGCCCGTTGACCTCCGGGACGTCCGTGAGAGGGCGGGTCGTCGACGCCCATGGGCGACCAGTCCCGGGAGCGGTGGTCCGCGCGACTCGCGGCGACGGCATTTCCGCGCCTCCGTTGTTCACGAGGGCGGACGTCGACGGCTATTACAAAATCTCGGGTGTCGTCCCCGGTGCCGTGCACGTGGTGCCTTTCCACCCGGGATTCGACGGTCGTCGAAGGACCGCGTCGACGGCCGAATCGTCGGTCGACGTGGTGTTGCAGCGTCTCTGAGCACGTATCCTGCCGCCATGCGGCGCTTTTCTTCGATCGTTCTTTGGCTCGTGTGCGTCTGCGCGTGCGTGCAGTCGCAGGAATCCCGTCCGAAAGACGAGGCCGATCGCATCTTGGACGCCCTCGACGCGAAACTGTACTCGCCGTCGCGGTCCGGCCTGAAGGAACTCGACTACGATTACGCCGTCTCGCCCGAAGGCGTCTTTTCGACGAAAGTGCGCATCGGAATGCGTTGGGCCGCGGATTCGAGGCCGACCGTGCGCTGGTTCGACGTCGAGCGGCAACCGCTCAAGGACATTCCGGATTGGTTGAAGGCGCCGGCCGGAGGGCCCACGACCGGATCCGTCAAGGACGTCTTCGAAGCGGGAGGTCGCGCGACCTTGCGTTGGTTCCTCCCCGAATCTCCGAAGACGAAATACGAGGCGTGGCGAAAGCGACTCGAAACGCGCACGGTCAACGCGCGCCCCGAACGGGTACTGGTCTTCGAGCCGGCAACCCCCGGCGCTTTGAAACGCATCGAGACCGCCGTCGACGCCAGGGGACTGCCGTGGCGCGTGACGTATTTCCCCTCGAAACCCGTCGAAGGCGTGGAAACGGTGGTCGAAGAGCCGGTCTACGAAGAAATCGACGGGAAGTGGGTGAAGACGTCCTGGAAGGAATCGTCCGGCGTGTCCTCGATTCAACACGTCCTCACGTATCAACTCGTTCGCGGGTGGCTCTTGCCTTCCGCTCACGAACGCCTCGCTCCCGGCGGAAAGGCCCCCGATCGCACGGTCTTCGAAGGGGTGACGCCGAAGCCCCCGCTCAATTGACCTTCATCTGCGCTTCCGCATCGACCTCGTCGCGGTCGAGCGCCGCGTAGGCGTTGCGGACACACTCGTGAAGGGCCGCGTGTCCGCCGGTGGCCTTCTCGAGTTGACGCAGTACCTGAAGGACGAGACGGAAATTGCGGATGAGATCCCCGTCTTGGACGGGGGAGGCGCGAAGAACGTCGTCGAGCGTGGATCCTTGCATCCAACCGCGCACGACGGCGGTCAGACCGAAATCCGGCGGCCGCAACGTCTCGGGGAGTCCCGCCGAGCGCTCCGCCTTCACGAAGTCGAAAAGGCGTTTCTTCGCGCGGTTGGCGAGGGCCGCGAGCGCCATGGGAGGCGGGCGCTCGCCGGCGAACGCCCGCTACGGTTCGTAGAGAAGCGACATGAGCATGACCACGAGGTCTGTCGGCGACAGGTCTTCGAAACACCCCGCCCACGTGAGTTCGGTGACCGCGATCTCGTAGCAGTTGAGCGAAGCGGCGAATCGACCTTTGTCCGTCAGAGCACCGTCGCGGATGTAGCCGCGATCTTCGAGGACTTCCAACCGCTTGCGGACGACCGCTTTTTCTTCCCGGGCCGAACCCCGCTGCCACGCCGCGAGCGATCGTTCCGCCGCTTCGTAGATGCCTTCGCCCATGCGGCCGTACAGATTCAACGTGGCTCCGTAGGACAAATTGAACCGCGAAACGATCGGTTCGATCTTGTTGAACACGACCCCCTTCACGCGCTTCGGGTCGTCCGTTTCGCAGTCCACGACGGCGTAGACGTCGCCCGC
>CAIWVZ010000135.1 GCA_903916245.1 uncultured Planctomycetota bacterium
CGGACGGCGTCCTCGCGGGCCTCCCCCTCCTCCTGCCGGAAAGTCCTCTCATGCGCGCCTTTCCGTCCGTGACGGCGACGTTCCTCGCGGAAGAGGGAGCGACCGTCCGTGCCGGCGACATCGTGGCGCGCCTTCACGGCTCGGGCCGCGAACTGCTCGGCCTCGAACGGACATTGCTCAATTTCCTCCAACGTCTGTCGGGAATCGCCACCGAAACCGCGCGTTACGTGGCGGCGGCCGCCGGCACGCGCGCCCGCATCATGGAGACCCGCAAGACCGCTCCCGGCCATCGCGCCCTCGACAAATACGCGGTACGGACGGGCGGCGGCCACAATCACCGCATGGGTCTGCACGACGCCGTGCTCGTGAAGGAGAACCACCTCGCCTTCGCGGGAGACATTCGCTCTCCCGACGCCGTCCGTCGCGCCGTAGCCACCCTGCGCGCGTCCTCGCCTCCCGGCAGTCCGATCGAAGTCGAAGTCGAAACCCTCGAACAATTCGACGCGGCGCTCGCCGCGGGCTGCGACATCGTGATGCTCGACGACATGGACGCGCGGGACCACGTCGAAGCGGTACGGCGCCGAGACGCGGCCGGAAGCCCGATGCAACTCGAAGTCTCGGGAGGCGTCACCCTCGACCGCGTCGCCTCCATCGCCGCCCGCGGCGTCGATCGCATCTCCGTCGGTGCGCTGACCCACTCCGTTCGGGCCCTCGACATCGCCCTCGACATCGTGCCCGCTCCATGACCGACGACGCCCTCCTCTCGCCGCTGCGGACGTCCGTGCTTCGCGCGGCTCTCGAAGGCGGTCGTTTCGGCGTCGACATCCGTCGGTTCGGCATCGTCGACTCGACCCAACACATCGCGCGCGATCTCGACGCCCGTGGGACCCCCGACGGCACGGTGGTCGTCGCCGACGGACAGACCGCGGGACGCGGCCGCCGCGGACACGGCTGGGCGTCGCCACCCGGGACCGGGATCTACGTGTCCGTCGTCCTCGCGAAACCGTCGGACGCACGGCTTTTCGCGGCTGCGTGCGCCACCGCGCTCTCGGACGCCGCGCGGGCGTTCGGCGTTTCGGGCGGCATCAAGTGGCCGAACGATCTCGTCGTCGACGACCGAAAGTGCGGAGGTGCTCTCGTCGAATCGTCGTCGGACGCCCATGTCGTCGCGGGCTTCGGCTTGAACCTTCGGAGCCCGACCGCGACGACGGGCGACGAGGCCCCCGTGTTTCCTCCGGGAGGACTTTTCACGACGGCGCCGTCGCCGGGGCGCGAACGCCTCGTCGTCGAACTTCTCCGAGCACTCGAACGCCGGGCGGCGCAGGCGGAAACGGATCCGCGCGGACTCTGTGCCGCTTTTTCCGAACGGGACGTCCTGAGGGGGCGACACGTGCGCATCGAAGCGGACAACGGCGTCGCGGAAGGGATTTGGACGTCGAGCCATCCGATCGACGGCGTCGTTCTCACGCTCGCGGACGGGAAACGCGCGGTCTTCCGCGCCGAATGGGCGCGCGTCGTCGCGGTTGCCGCCTGCCTCGCGGCCGCGCTCGGATCCTCCACGGCGGCCCGGCCGGCCGGCACGCTCGCCCAGGCGATCGACGCCCGCCTGCAGGCGCTGACAGACGCCGGATCGTTCCGCGGGGCGGCCCTCGTCAGGCGCGAC
>CAIWVZ010000136.1 GCA_903916245.1 uncultured Planctomycetota bacterium
AACACGATGCCGAGCATCGAGAACGTGAACAGCGACAGGTAGGAGAAGAAGCGCGAGTAGCGCTCTTCGCCGTGCATGTACGACGACGAGTAGAGGTGCACGAGCGACGACACGAGCGTCACCACGACGAGCATGATGCAGGTCATGTTGTCCACGAGGATCGAAAGGTCGATCTTCACGGGATTGACGTCGCCGCCGAACGAGATCCACGGGAACGAGGCCATGTAGGCCTGCTCGATGCCGTTGGGTTTCGCGAGCACCTCGGTGAAGAGGAGCCAAAGCGCGCAGCCGAGGGCGGTGAACATCGACGCCATCGACAACTTGTCGTTCCACGCGGCCATCTTCCGGAAGATGAGCGCGTGGAGGATCTCGATCGTGAACGCCGCGAGAGGCAGCGCCACGATGAGGAGAGCCAAAAGAATGGGGCGGTCCATGATCGCGGGGGTCCCCTTATTCCTTCATCGAATCGACTTCGTCGACCCGGACGGTGTTCATGGAGTGGTAGATGTTCAGGACGATCGCGAGGATCGTCGCCGCTTCGGCGGCCGCCAACGTCATGATGAACACGGTGAACACTTGGCCGTCCATCCGCTCGGGCGACCCGAATCGGTTGAAGGCGACGAAGTTCAGCGCGGCCGCGTTGAGCATGAGTTCGAGGCCGCAAAGCACCGCGATGGCGTTGCGCCGCGTCAAAACGACGGCCACGCCGAGCGCGAACATGAGCGCGGCCACCACGAGATAGTGCGTCAGTCCGATCGGACCCATGTCACGTCTCCTCCGGGCGGCGGCGCGCGATGTACGCGGCTCCGCACAACACGATGAGCAGGAGCACCGACACGAGTTCGAAAGGCAGGACGTAGTCCGTCAGAAGGGATTCACCCACCCGAGCCGTCGTCGCCGGCATATCCACCGGCGCGGCTTCCTTCCATTTCGTGTCCTTGACGACTTTGAGCAGCGCGAGCGCCGTCGCCGCCGCGATGACGACGCCCGTCAGCATCGCTCCACCCGACGTCTCACCGCGACGCATGAGCACCGCATCGCGGTTGGTCATCATGATGCCGAAGAGAATCAGCACCATGATGCCGCCGATGTACACCAACACCTGGGTGAAGCCGAGGAAGTCGGCCCCGAGGAGGATGTAGAGCCCCGCGACGCCCGTGAGCGATGCGAGGAGCCAGAAGGCGAGGCGCACGATGTCCTTCGAGAGGACGATCATCACGGCCGGAATGACCGTGACCGCCGCCATCACCCACCACATGATCGTCGACCAATCCATGTTCATGGGTCCTCAGTTGCTCGGGGGTTTGGGCATGGTGGGAGGCTTCGGCATCGACGGCGGAGGCGGCATCGCCGGTCCGGCCGCGGGCTTCGGCGGGGCGGGAGGCGGAGGCATTCCCGCGCCCGGCGGCTTCGGCATGCCCGGAGCGGCGGGTGGTGCGGGCGGCGCCGGAGGCTTCGGTACGGCGGCACCCGGGGCTGCCGGAGCGGCGGGGGCCGCAGGTGCCGCGGCCGCCTTCGCCGCCGCCTTGCGGCGCTTCGATTCGGCTTCGGCCGCCTCGATCAACCTGCGCGCTTCGACCTCACGGGCGCGATCCGCATCCGATTGCGGAGCGTCGGTGAGCAAGTTCTTCACCCCGTGCGCTCGCGTATACGCGG
Organism: uncultured Planctomycetota bacterium; assembly: GCA_903916245.1. GTDB lineage: Bacteria > Planctomycetota > CAIWVZ01 > CAIWVZ01. The sequence continues at coordinate 1,657 of CAIWVZ010000136.1, forward strand.
CGGCGTCGAACTCCATGCCCATGTGGATGCATTCCTTGGGGCACGGCTCGCAGCAGAGGTTGCAGAAGATGCACTTGTTCAGGTCGAGGGTGAAGGACGAAATCCAGCAGCCGTCGCCCTTCCACGCACCGTCGAACGGCGCCTCGCGGGTGCCGTCCATTTCGATGCAATCGACCGGGCACGCGCGTTCACAGATGTGGCAATGGATGCACTTCTCGGTCTCGAGAATGTGGATCCCGCGGTGTCGGTCGGGGATGTAGCGTTCCTTCGGAGCGTTCGTCTTCGATCCGTATTGGATCGTGACGATCTCCTTCGGACGCACGAGGTAGCGGAACGTCAGCGCCATGCCGGCGACGATGGTCTTCGCCGAATGGCCGATCGATTGGAGATAGGCGCCGAAGCTCATGAGTTGCTCGCGGCCCGGAGGCTCGGGGTCGCACGGATGACGCTACGGACATAAGCCACGAGGGCGACGGTGCCGATCGCGGCGACCACGACACCGGTCATGACCGTGTTGCCGGTCCAACCGCCGCCGTCCTTGACGATCGCAGGCGACGGCAGGAAGTGCTCCCACACGGTCGATCCGACGAGCGTCAGCATGCCGAACGGCATGAGCACCTTGAGGCACAGGTACATCATCTGGTCGAGGCGGATGCGGGGCAGCGTCCATCGGAGCCACATCTGCACGCAGACGAGAAGGAACGACTTCGTGACGATCACGCCCGCGCCGACGACCATGCCGGCCGTTCCGCCGCCGATCGCCGCATCAAGAGGCGCGATGCCCGTGTACCAACCGCCGAGGAAGAGCACCGCGGCGACCGCCGACACGACGTACATCTGCGCGTATTCGGCGAGGAAGAAGATCGCGAAACGCATCCCGGAGTATTCCGTGTGGAATCCGGAGACGAGTTCGGATTCGGCTTCGGGGAGATCGAACGGCGCGCGCTTGCACTCGGCGAGCGCGGCGATGTAGTAGATGATGAACGCGACCCAAGTGAACGGGTTGCGGAAGAGGAACCAGTTCGCGATCCAGCCCTGCTGCTGTTCCACGATGCCGACCATGGAAAGCGTGCCCGCGAGGGCCGCGATGGTGACGAACGCGAGCCCCATCGGGATCTCGTACGACACCACCTGCGTCGCGGCGCGGACCGAACCGAACAGCGACCACTTGTTGTTCGAAGCCCAACCGGCGGCGATGACACCGATGGCTTCGAGGGATCCCACCGCGGCGAGATAGAAGAGGCCGATGTCGAGATCGGCGACGATGAGTCCCGGTCCGAACGGCACCACCGCGAATCCGACGATCGTTCCGGCGAACGCCAACATCGGCGCGAACGCGAAGAGGATGCGGTCCGCGTCGGCGGGAATGATGTCTTCCTTCGCGAGGAGCTTCACGCCGTCGGCGACGGTCTGCAGCGCGCCGTGCGGGCCGACTTCCATCGGGCCGAGGCGGCACTGGATGTGCGCCGAGATCTTGCGTTCGAGCCAGATCGAAAGAAGCCCGACGAACGACACGAATCCGGTGATGGGCACCGCCCACACCAAAATCGCGCCGATGAAGCGGGCAAGCCAGCCCGCTCCGTCGCCGAGCACCCAATCCACCAGGGTGTATGGAGTCGTCATTGGTAGCGACCGCCTCTCAGCGGTCCACCTCTCCCATCACGATGTCGAGCGAGCCGATGATCGCGACCATGTCGGCGATCATGCAGCCCTTCGAGATGTCCGAAAGCAGACTGATGTTGTGGAACGAAGGCGCCCGGCACTTCACGCGCGCGGCGACGTCCTTGCCGTCGCTGATCACGTAGAAGCCCAACTCGCCGCGCGAATTTTCGACGCGCACGAAGGACTCGCCCTTCGGCGGACGCAACTTGCCCTTCAACTGCTCCGACTTGAACGGACCGTCCGGAATTTGCGCAACGGCCTGTTCGACGATCTTGAGGCTCTCGATCATCTCGCGCACGCGGACCATGTAGCGGTCGTAGCAGTCGCCGAGCGTGCCCTTCTCCCCCGTTCCGACGGGGATGTCGAACTTGAAGCGGTCGTAGATCGAATACGGCGCATCCCTTCGAAGGTCGCGCTTCAATCCGGAGCCACGCAGCGACGGTCCGGTGACGCCGTAGGAAATCGCGAGGTCCTTCGGCAGCACGCCGACGTTCGCGGTGCGACGGACGAAGATGTCGTTGTTCGACAAAAGGTCGTCGTACTCCTGCGCCTTCGGACGGAAGTAGCCGCAGAAGTCCTTGATCGCCGCGATCATCGAATCGTCGATGTCGTACGCGACGCCGCCCGGTCGCACGTAGTTGTAGTTGAGGCGCTGTCCGCAGATCGATTCGAAGATCGACAGGATCTTCTCGCGATCACGGAAGCAGTAGAGGAACGGCGTGATGGCGCCGATGTCCATGCCGTAGGTGCCGATCGCGAGCAGGTGCGACGCGATGCGATTGAGTTCCGCGCAAATGACGCGGATGTGCTCGGCGCGTTCCGGGATCTTGAGATCCGGGTAGAGGCGTTCGACGGCCATCGAGAAGGCGAGGTTGTTCCCCATCGACGTCAAGTAGTCGAGGCGGTCGGTGTAGAGCACCGACTGCAGGAACGACACGCTTTCGCAGTGCTTCTCGAAGCAACGGTGGAGGTAGCCGACGTGCGATTCGCTGTCGAGGACGATTTCGCCGTCCGTGCGGATCACCACGCGGAACACCCCGTGGGTGCTCGGGTGCTGCGGACCCATGTTGAGCAGCATTTCCTCCGAACGGACGTCGGAGGACGGTGCGGCCGCGGGCGTATTGGTGTGGGGAGCGTTCATCGCGGTTCCCGTCAGGTCACGTTGTTCTTGATGCCGTGGTAGGTGTCCGGGGACTTGTAGTCCTTGCGGAGCGGGTGGCCTTCCCAGTCCTCGGCGCAGAGGATGCGCACGAGGTTGTGGTGCCCCTCGAACACGATGCCCATGAGATCCCAGGCCTCGCGCTCGTGCCAGTCCGCCGTGCGCCAGACGTCTTCGACGGTGGGGATCACGGGGTTTTCACGCGGAACGAGCACGCGCACGTGGATTGGCGCGCGGGTTTCGCCCATCGTCTCGAGCGTGTAGATCGCTTCGAGTTCGGCGCCGCGATCGACGGACGTGAGACACACGAGGTAGTCCAGTCCGCACGCGTCGCGCAGAGTCTTCGCCGCCGCCTTCCACGCGCTCGGAGCCACCTTGATCGAAGGCAACTTCGGATTCGGGTCGAAGGCGAGCACGGCCCCGGGATGGGCGGCGTTCAGCGCGTCGTGGATCTTTTCGGGAGTCATGGATCACTCCACCAGGAGCTTCGGACGAAGCCCCTTGCGCTCGCGGTCGAGGACGCGCTCGCGCTTCATCTTGTCCTGAATGCGGAAGAGCCCTTCGAGAAGCGCTTCCGGACGCGGCGGGCAACCCGGGACGTAGACGTCGACCGGAATCAGTCGGTCCACACCCTTGAGCACGTGGTAACCGTGCTTGATGTAGGGGCCGCCGCACACCGTGCAGGCGCCCATCGCCATCACGTACTTGGGCTCCGGCATCTGGTCGTAGAGACGCTTCACGCGCGGCGCCATTTTATGGCTGACCGTCCCCGCGACGATCATCAGGTCCGCTTGGCGCGGCGTGGCGCGGAACGGTCCGCTGCCGAACCTGTCGATGTCGTAGTGGGACGCGCCCGTCGCCATCATTTCGATGGCGCAGCACGCGAGCCCGAAGGTCATGGGCCACACCGACGAGCGGCGGGTCCAGTTCACCAACTGGTCCACCGACGTGATGAGGATGTTGTCGCGCGTCGGCGAATCGTTGTTGAGATTGATTTCCTGGATCGACTCGGCCATGGGAACTGCCAGCCTTTCTCAGCGGACGGCGCCGACCTTTTCGGTCGCATCCGGGTTGTCGGCCTTGGAGGTGAGGGTCGACTTCACCCAATCGAGATCGCCCTTCGCCCACACATAGACGAAGCCGACACCGAGGATCGCGATGAAGACGAGAATTTCGAGGAGCGCGAAGCCGCCGTGGGCCTCGCCGCCGAGGTCGCGGAGGCGCTTGTAGACCGCCGCCCACGGGTACATGAAGACCGTCTCGACCTCGAAGATGAGGAAGACGAGAGCCATCGTGTAGAAACGCATGTCGAAGCGCACCCAGGCGCTGCCGACGGCGGGTTCACCGCACTCGTAGGACGTGGTCTTCTCGGGGTCGTCGACCCTCGGTGCCAATAGGCGACCGACGATGTTGATGTTCAGGACGACGAAGAGGGCCCCGAACACGAGCCCGATCAGCACCGTGGCGTACTGGTAGAGCATGCTCCACTCGCGGGTAGAGGTTGTCCCGCCGTGAGGAACCGATGGGGACACGCTTCCGCCGACCGGGACTTCACGTCACTCCGAGGCGTCCCGTCAAGCGCGCAAACCCTTGCCCGAGCATGGGGTGAGCCCACCTCGGATCCGGACGTCGGAGCGCGCGGAATCTAGCAGCGCAGTGCACGCCGTTCCACCCGAAACGCGAAAGTTTCGACGCTCCGTTTTCAGGAACGGATGACGACCTCGATGCCGGGAGGAACGAGATCGAACAACTCTTCGACGTCGACTCCGAGCATGCGGACGCACCCCGCGGATTCGGCTTTCCCGATCGACGCAGGTTCGTTCGTTCCGTGGATGCCGAAACCCGTTCTTCCCTTCCCGTCGTCGAGCGAGATCCATCGACTTCCGATGGTGTGTCCGGGGTCGCCGAACTTGTAGGTCTTGCCCGTTTCAGGGTCGGTCCACGTCGGATTGCGGGTCTTGCTCCCGGTTTTGAAGACGCCTTCGGGCGTACGCTCGTCGCGTCCGGTCCCGATCGGCCAATCGCGAATCACGACACCGCCCAACGTCAGGTAGACGCGGAACTCGGACTTGTCCACCACCAACCCGGCGGGCTCCGTCGGAACCTTGAGCGTGGCCCCCGCACGCACGAAGTTCGGCGGCAAGTCGTTGACCACCCGGATGAAGTCGGGAGCCACCACCACGCCGTGTTCTTTACGGGCGCGATCGGCGATCTTCGTGAGGTTGTCCCCGTTCATGACCTTCACGCCGACGGACGCCCCGGGCATCGGAGCCGCCGAGAACACGAAGCGCTTGGTCAAAGGACGCAACTCGTCCATCCACACACGCCGGAGGGCTTCCGGGTACGTCTCGACGAGGACCGCCTCACCCAACGCGCGGCGCAACCGATCCGCCGAGGCCGGATCCTTCCGCAGGGCGGCGAGTTGCGTCTCGAGTTCGACCACGGTCGGGCGCGACGTCGGCTGTGTCTCGGCGACTGCGGGCGTCGAACGAACCACGGCCGGAGCCGCGACGGGCGGCACCGACGGGACGGCCGGCCTATCTGAGGTTTTTTCGGAATCCGAGGGCTTCTTGGGGGAGGAGGTCTCTCCCGCGCCCTCCGACCGCGCCTTGATCTCGTCGAACCGCAGCACCGTCGGGGGTGCAGGCTCCGCCACCGGGACGACGGTCGGCGCGGCCGGCGTCGGCCACCACCACCAGACCACGACGACGACCACGGCCAGACCGATCCCGATCGGAAGGAGGTTGTTCTCCTTCTTCGGCCCGCCCTTGCCTGCGAGCCCCGTCATGCGGTCCATCTCCATGCGACGCCTCCGAAATCAGGGGTAGATGCGGTAGAGCATGCGCGGGAACGGGATGCACTCGCGGATGTGCTCGCGTCCCGTCACCCAGGCGACGGTGCGTTCGAGCCCGAGCCCGAACCCCGCATGAGGCACCGTGCCGTAGCGGCGCAGATCGAGATACCACTCGAACGCCTCCTGCGGCAGTTGGTGCAGTTTGATCTGCTCGAGCAGGAAGTCGAGATCCTCGGCGCGTTGGCCGCCGCCGATGATCTCACCGTAGCCTTCGGGCGCGATCATGTCGACGCCGAGCGCCAGCGACGGATCGTTCGGGTCGCGCTTCATGTAGAACGCCTTGATCTCGGCGGGCCAACGGTGGATGAACACCGGGCGTCCGAAATGCGTCGCGAGCGCTTGCTCGTCGGGGGCGCCGAAGTCGTTTCCGGGAACGAATCCGGAGTTCATGTCCACGAGAATCTTCGCGGCTTCGGCGTAGGTGACCCGAGGGAATCCTCCGCGCGCCACGTCTTCGAGCTTCGTCACGTCGCGTTCGAGCGTCGCGAGTTCCTGACGGCACGTACGCAGGACTTCCGAGAAGATGTGGACGATCAACGCTTCGGAGATGTCCATGACGTCTTCGAGCGTGCCGTACGCGATCTCGGGCTCGAGCATCCAGAATTCCGTCAGATGCTTGCGCGTCTTCGACTTCTCCGCACGGAACACGGGGCCGAAGCAATAGACCTTTCCGAGGGCCATCGCCGCGGCTTCCATGTAGAGCTGGCCGCTCTGCGTCAAATACGCCTTGTCGTCGTCGAAGTACTTCACTTCGAAGAGCGTGGTCGTGCCTTCGCAGGCGGACGGCGTGAAGATCGGCGCGTCGACGAGCGTGAATCCGCGATCGTCGAAGAAACCGCGAATCGCCGTTTCGATACGGCTTCGGATACGCATGACCGCGTGTTGCTTGCGGCTTCGCAGCCAAAGATGGCGATTTTGCAGGAGGAAATCGGGTCCGTGCTCCTGAAGGGCGATCGGATAGTCCTTCACGTCCTGAATCGGACGCACGCCCGTCACGTCGAGTTCGACGCCCGAAGGAGACCGCACGTCCTCGCGCACGGTGCCGTCGACTTCGAGGGACGACTCCTGTCCGAGCTTGCCGACGCGTTCGAAGTCGGCGTCCGCAAGAACGCCCTTCACGAGCACGGCCTGAACCATGCCGGATCCGTCGCGCACCTGGAGGAAGTGGATCTTGCCCTTCGAACGGCAGTTGTAGAGCCAACCGCGCACGGTGACGGGCTTCCCTACGTGGTCCTTGAGACGCGCTACATCGACATGTGTCATAGTTGTATCGAATCCATCATGGGAACTGGCGGGCGGGAATCGGCGCGGCCTCGACGACCGTGCGGCCGCGAACGACGACCTTCCCGTGCCACAACGCGCGGCCGCGCAGACCGCGAACGACGAACGACGTCGCCCCGTCGGGCCTCTCCTCGCGGACGTCGATGGCGAGATCCGCGACGCCGATCGCCGCGAGGTGCCGACGAAGGATGTCTTCCGTCGGCGCGGCCCCGGCGGGCAATCCCGTCGCGACCTCTTCGGCGCGAATCGCGGCTTCCGAAGCTTCCTTGACGCGGCGCTCGGCGTCGTTCAGGCGCTTTTCGACGTCCGCGACGACGACTTCGAGGCGGCCGAGATCCCCCTGCACGGCGGAGAGCCCGCGCCCTTGGGCATCGAGGCCGTCGACCACTTGGGAGACCGTCCGACCTCCGAGACGCGACTGCTCGTCCGCGAGGCGTTTTTGGGCGGCGTCGAGGGAGGCCTCGATCGACGCCAAACGCGCGGCGAGCGCCCGCACCTTCGTGAGAAGGAAGACGCTGGCGACGACGGCCGAGACGGCGAGAAACGGAAGCAGCTGCTGCAGCATGGAAGGGCCGCCCGCATCGTAGCAAGGGCGCCGTTTCCGTAAGGGGTCAGATGAACAGCGGCCAGGCCTTGGCGAACACCATGAAGGCGGCGACCTGCAGGATCATGGCCACCACGCCCACCGCCACGAGAGCGCCACGGGAGCGCGGCAGAAGGTAAACCGCTCCGATGAAAACGGGGAACGCTCCGAAGACGTAGCGCGGGAGTGAAATGACGTGCCCGGATAGCAGGGGCACGGCGAGGGCCGTGGCGCCCCATACGACGAGGAACCACGGGAAACGCCCCTCGCGTGCGCGGTTCCGCAGCGCGACGAGCGACGCGACGGCCGCGACGAGACCCACGACTTGGATCACGTTTCGGGCCGTGTCGAGCGGCGTCGGGCCGAAGATGCCGAGGAGTTCGACCACGCCACGGAAGTCCGGGAACGCCCCATGGCCGTATTGGCGCTGAATTTCGGCGTAGGCGAACGGGGCGCCGAGGGCGATGCCGTGCCATGCGGGAACGAGCGCGGCGCCCGCCGGAACGAGTGCGAACGCGCAGGCGTCGCCGATCGTCTCGCGACGGTCCGATCGACGCTCGAACGACGCCGCGAGCAGCGGAACGACGAGGGCGGCACCGATGGGCCGCGTCAGCGCCGCGACCGCGCCGAAGACGGCCGCCAGAGCGAACTCGCGACGATGGGCGCGTCGCAGACACTCGATCGACAGGAACAGAAAGAGCGACTCCGACAGCATCGCGGAGCCGAAGAAGGCGAACGGATTCAGCAGAAGGACGGCCGCCGCCGCGACGCCGACGTCCTCGCCCGCGATGGCGGCGACCAGTCGCTGCAGCGACAGTGCGGCGAGAAGAAGGGCACCTTGCGCGACGAGGAGGGCCGCGACGAGCCACAACGTCCTCCGAACGGGATCGGGACGATGCGCGACGCCTGAGACGATTTCCAATCCACGGGCGACCACCCGCACGGCGAGCGGATAGCCCGGGAAGAATCCGGCTTCCTTCGGAATCGCGCCGTCCTCGCCGAGGCGATACGAGAACGCCCCGATCGACAGGTAGTAGCGCGCGTCCATGTGGGTGAACGCGTCCAACCAGCGGATTTGCGTGAGGTTGTAGCGTTCGCCCGTGTCGGATTTCGACCACGGCACGATCTGTTCCTCGAACACTCCCGGCGGGCCGTCGACGGCCACGCGGAAGCGTTCGCACGGCTCCACCAGCGGCGGTGCCGCCGCGACGAGGAACAGCACCACCCGCGTGACCGCGAAGAGGAGGAACACCCGCTTCATGTGCCCGCATCCTAGCGAGTTCCCACGCCCGTCGCAGTCCCCCGCGCTAGGATCGGTGCATGTGGCGTGTCACCGCGTGCGGACTTTTCCTCGCCTCGCTCCCGCTTTTGCCCGGAACCGTCGAAAGGACGGCACCCGAGGTCGATCCGTACAGGTTGAAGGGCTATCCGACGTACGTCCGCCAATGCGCGCCGTGCCACGGCGAACACGGTGACGGCGCCGGAGCGGGCGCACGATTCCTCCAACCCCCGCCGCGCGACTTCCGACGCACCCCGCTCAAATGGGCGTCGACGGACAACGGCGTCGCCTCGATCGACGATATCCGGCGCTCCGTGGTCGAGGGCGTTGGCGGGACGGCGATGCTCCCGTTCCGCCACCTCGGAGAGGCGGCGTGCAACGATCTCGCGGATGTCGTGGCCGCCTTCCGCGCCCGAGGAACCCGTGAGTCGTTGACGGAAGCGGGGCTTTCCGGCGACGACCTCGAGCGCACCGTCGCCGCACGGACGGTCTCGGGTGTCCGTATCGCCGCGCCGCCCGTCGAATCGCTCGACGCGGAAGCCGTCGCCCGCGGATACATCGCCTATCACCGACGGGGGTGCGCCGCCTGCCACGGCCCCGACGCCCGCGGAGGTGACCACGAAACCGAGGTCGACGGACGTCGCGTCCGCACGCGGATTCCCGATCTCACGTCGGGGTTGCTCCGTCGTTCGCGGGCACCCGACGACCTCGCCGCGCGCATCCGCACGGGCATTCCCGGAACGGCGATGCCCGCGACTCCGATGCCGGACACGGAACTCGCGGACCTCGTCCGCTGGCTCCGCGAGCGGATCCCGGAAACGACACCGAACTTCTCGACGCCGTGGTCGGGCACGCTCCCGGCGCTGCGGTTCGACGGCGTCCTTCCGACGTCTCCCGACGATCCGCGTTTCGACGCGGCGCCGCAGACGTGGCTCCCCCTCGCGCCGTTCGACGCGTTCCACCACCCGACGCGCGGGGTTCGTGTCGCCGCGCTTGCCTCGGCGACGCACGTCGTCCTGCGCATCCTCGTTCCCGACGCGAGCCGCGACCCCGTCGACGGCGGCCCGCCCGACGGCGTCGCCGTGCGCGCCACGCCGGCACCGAAGCCTCCCGTGCTCCCTTTCCCCGGACAGATGCCGGTGCTCGACCGTGCCGTGACGTACACGGGGCCGATGCCGCGCGCCCGCGACCCGATCTTCGACGCATCGGGCTTCGAAAACCCCGAAGAGGTCTGCCGCACCATCGCACCCGCCGCGCGCACCGGAGATTCCGTGTACGCGTCGGGCCTGTGGCGCCATGTCATCGCGTTGCGCACCGAACAATCGGGGACGCCGCTCGGACCCACTCCGCTTTCGATCGCGGTCGCGGTCTTCGACGGCGGCGCACGCAAAGGCCCGCTGCCCACGGCGTTCACCGCGTGGATGGAATTGGTCGTCGCGCCCGAAGTCCGCTAAGGCCCGAGGGGGATCGGCGCGGCGTTCATGAGCGCGCGCACGCCCCACGACGACGCGGGATCGAGGAGCGCGCACGACCAACGCAGCACGATGCCCGCGAGAGACGGGTCCATCGGACGCGGAAACGACGCCGTCGCCATACCGGTCGCCGACAAGGCACCGACGAATCCGACGATCGGCGGAGAGGAAAGACCGAGCGTCGCGGCGAGCAACGCGTCGTCGATCAGAGGCACCGTGGCCGCGCCGAACGGAATCCCCGGGCGGTATCCGAAGGACAACCCGCCGAGATACGCGACGCCCGGATCGTCGGGGCTTTCGACGAGAAGATTCGCGGACGCGGGCGCTACGTAGACCCCGACGACGCGCGGGAAGACGTCGACGGCGAACACGTCGCGGATGAAATCGACGTCATTGACGGGAGTCAAATTCGGAGCCACGTGTTCGTAGACCACCGTCCGTCCGCCCGCCGAAATCGACGGTGCGAGCACGAGCGGCAGACATCCGAAGAACGGATTGCACACGATGGGCGACGCGGCTTCGACACCGCCCGCGTCGACGCTGACTCGAACCGTCCACGCGCCGACCGTGTCGCGCACGAAGACGTCCGGAATACCGTTGAAATCAGCGGCGACGAGATTGGTCGCCGCACTCGCGAACGCGACGAATCGTCCATCCGCCGAAATCGAAGGCGACCCGCTCAGACCGTCGGCCGCGGTCCCACCCGGCGCGACGCTGACGGCGAGCGTGGCCGACGCGCGACGCACGACGATGTCGTCGATGCCGTTGGCGTCTCCCGGACAGACGTCGTCGGATGTGGCGCGAAACACCACCGATCCGTCGTCCGCGACCGAGGGGTCGACGCAGGCTCCGACCGGACTCCCGCCCGACGCCGACACGCTCGCGCGAATCGTGAGGCCGGAAAGGAGATCTCGTACGTAGATGTCGTCGACACCGTTTTGGTCGTAACGGTCGAAGAGTCCCGTCGCCGTCTGAAAGGCGACCCAGCGACCGTTCGGCGAGAGCGCGGCCGCGCGCGCGTGCGTATCGCCCTGGACGTTGCCCGTGCCCAAGGAAACGCGCGTCGGCGCGCCACCCGCCGTGGCGACGACGAAAAGATCGTCGCGGCCGTTGGTGTCGCCGACGACGAGATTCGTCGCCGCACTTTGAAACAGCACGAGCGTGCCGTCGTTCGAGAGCGCCGCGAGCACCGAAGGACCGTTCGCTTCGGACGCCGCGGGTGCGGAAACACGTCGCGTCGTGCCGAGAAGACGATCGCGAACGAACACGTCGTCCACACCGTTCGCATCGCCGGGGACGAGCATCGACGACGGCGACGTGAAGGCCACGAAACGCCCGTCCGCGGAGATCATCGGAGTCCCCGTCGCGTCGCGATCGTGCGGGACGCCGACGGACGACACCGAGACGCGTTCGATCGTTCCGGACGCGCGGTCGTGGACGAAGACGTCGCGACGTCCGTTCACATCGCCCGGGACGAGATTCGACGCGGCCGACACGAAGGCCACGAAACGTCCGTCGGCCGACGACGATGCGGCGGTCGAATCCGCATCGCCGGAAATCCCGGCGGCGGAACGACTTGCGCGATCGACTCGGCCTTGTGCACTCAAGACGACAGCCAACGCCGCCGCCGCGACCCAGGTTTTTCCCATTCCCGCCCCGAAGGAGGACCCGTGTCGACGGGCCCCGCACGGCTCATCGACGCGGGAAGGCTAACCCCGCGGCCACGAGCGCCGCAAGGAGGAGGAACAGGGTCGAGAGATCGCGTCGCCTCTCCCCCGCACCGGGAGGAACGGAGACGGAGACGTCACGCGTGGCGGCCTCGGTCACCGCCGCGTCGCTCAAGACGGAGAAGGCGAGTTCACGACGCTTCCCGTCGGCGTCGGTGAGCACAGCGACGCCGGACCGGTCCGAGCCGATGCGGAAGGCCCCGTCGACGGCGGTCACGTCGATGCGACGCCCGTCGGTGCGAACCAACGTGGCGACCGCACCCGTCGGCGCACGCACCGCCGATGTTTGCCCACAGCGCGTCCATGGCTCGCCCCGCGGCGGGGCCACGCGATCGACGAGCGCGGCGATCAGTCGGGGGAACACCGCCCGGGTCGCCCAATCGCCTTGCGCGGGATCCGCCGCGAGAAACGCTCGATTCCCCGAGACACCGGCGAGCGGACGCCCACCCACCTGCATCACGATTTCGGCGCGTTCGGCACCGCGCAACGCGCGCCAGCCCGCGACCGTCGCGGCGGCGTCTCCGATCCCCCGCAACGCCCCGGCCCCCGCGATCCCCCGCAGAGACTGCGGTTCACCCTCGAATCGCCATTCCGTAGGCCACTCCCCCGATGGATGGTGCAACGACGCGCGTCGGCCGAGAAACCCGACGGAAAGATCCGCGTCGACATCGTCGGCCGTCACCACGTCGACGCCGACCATGGCGCGCAACGCCCTCACCAAGTCTTCCGGCGTCCCCTGTCGGACGGCCACCCTCCGCGCTTCGCCGCCGCCGTCGCCGAGACGCAGGGCGTCATCGTCGGGATGCGCATCGGGCGGTTCGAGGGTCACCGATCGGACGCGATCCTCGCCCGGATCCGCGAATGCGACCACGGCCGACGTCGCTCTCGGGACCTCGATGCGACGCGTCTCCGCACCGGAGGCGTCGCGCACCACCAACGAGCGCGCTCCGGCTCCGGTCGTTCCCGTGACGCGAACCCAACGGCGGCCGTCACCGTCGATCCAAGCGGCCGCAAGCGCCGCGTGCTCGGCGCGGTCGGCGACGACGGCGACGC
>CAIWVZ010000137.1 GCA_903916245.1 uncultured Planctomycetota bacterium
AACCGTTACCCCAGCCACCGCTCCCGCAACCACGTCAACCGTCGCACCCACGACGACGACCACCACGACGACCACCGTTCCACCGACCACCACAACAACGCTGCCCCCGCTGACCTTCGTGCCCAAGTGCCCGAACATCGTCGAGGTAGCTCGAGCAGTCGGCTGGCCCGACGCCGAGCTCCCGATGGTGGACCGGATCGCCTGGCGGGAAAGCCGATGCGACATCGACCATGCCACCGGCCAGCCTCGCTGTGCCCACAATCCGACCGACCCGTCCGGCGGGTCATGGGGCGCCATGCAGATCAACCAGTCATGGGTCGCCAAGAATCGCTGGAATCCGCATCCTGCGGGCTTCCTAGGCGCGCTGGGCATCGCCAATGGGCCAGCAGACCTCTGTTCGTGGGAATCGAATCTGAGGGCCTCTAAGGCCTTGTATGACTATTCACTTGAGCGCCACGGTTGGGAACACCGTTTTCGCCCGTGGTACCCGTTGCCGAAAGATTGACTTGACAGTCGGGTGACCACACCCCATACTGAGGGTATGAACCTGCCCATAAAAGCGAACGGCGGCCTCGTCGCCCGTGACGCAACACAATCAATCCAGCAAGACATCATGAAAGCCGACGATCTGCGAGCTGCCCTCGTCAAAGAAGGCGACTGGCAGTCGCTGACCTGGATCGTCAACGAAATCCGCAAGGTCAAAGCTGACCTTGACGCCCTCGTTCGTGAGTGCGAGGAAAACGTGGCGGCCATGATGCCGAACAAGAAAGAAACCATCGACGGTCTCGGCGTGATCGAACGTCGCACGACCTCGAGCCGCAAGTGGGACTCCGAAGGTCTGCTTCGCCACCTGGTGCGCAGCACCCTTGATCCCGAAGGCACCGGCGAACTCCACTACGAGAACGTGCTGGCGCTCATCGACAAACTCAAGGCTGCATTGCCGTTGACCGGCTCATTGGGGTGGCGTGTCACACCCCTCAAGGAGAATGGCATCGACGTCGACAAGTGGTCTGAAACGACCTACGGTCGTAGCAACATCCAAATCATCAACTGAAGGGAACAACAATGACAGAGAACCTGCCCGAAGTTGCCCGACCGCTATCACCTGCTGAGGTGTCGTGGAAGGTCGCACAGAAGATTGCCAACACGCCGTTCGTGCCAACCGCGTTCCGTGGCAAGCCCGAGTCGGTGTACGCAGCCGTCCTGTACGGCGAAGAACTTGGCCTCGGCCCGATGCAGTCGCTCACACAGATTCACGTGATCGAAGGCAAGCCGTCGCTTGCACCCGAAGGTATGCGTGGCCTCGTCCTCAAGGCTGGCCACCGCATCGACGTCAAGCAGGCCACCAACGACAAGGTGGTGCTGTACGGCAAGCGGGCCGACTCCGGCTCCGAAGCCACCGTCGAATGGACGATGAAGGACGCGCAACTCGCGGGTCTCGCGGGCCGTGGCGCATGGAAGACCTACCCCCGCGCCATGCTCATGGCTCGAGCCACATCCGAGTTGTGCCGCATGCTGTTCGCCGACATCATCGC
>CAIWVZ010000138.1 GCA_903916245.1 uncultured Planctomycetota bacterium
AGCAGATCCCCGATGTGCGGCAACTGCGCTTCGATGTAACGACGATTGGCGCCGAGAAGGCGCGACAATTGCACTTCCGGATCATGGATCGCGAGGGCGTAGCCCTTGCCGACGAGGTACTCGGCGAGTGTGACCAAAGGGCTCTCGCGGAGGTCGTCGGTCCCCGTTTTGAAGGAGAGGCCGATCATCGCGACCCGCTTGCGACCATCGCGGACGATCTTTCCGACCGCGAGATCCACGTGCGCCTTGTTGGACGCGAGGATGGCGCCGAGCATCGGGATTTCGACGTCGCGCGTCCGCGCCATGTGCATCGTGGCCCGAAGATCCTTCGGAAGGCACGAACCGCCGAAGGCGTAACCCGGGCGAAGGTACGCGCGCGAGATGTTGAGCTGCGTATCGCGACAAACGAGATCCATCACTTCCATCGGGTCGACTCCGAGCGATTCGCAGAGTCGTGCCGTTTCGTTCGCGAAGGTGATCTTGAGTGCGTGGAAGTTGTTGCAGCAGTATTTCACCATCTCCGCCGCGCGGATCGACGTCTTCACGAACGCCGCACCCGTGTGCGCGAAGAGCCCTTCGAGAGCGTCGGCGGCCGCCGTGCCGCGGGTTCCGGCGATCGTGAACGGCGGGTGGTCGTAGTCCTTGATGGAGGTGCCTTCGCGGAGGAACTCCGGCTGGAAGGCGACGTGGAAATCGACACCTTCCTTGCGACCGGATTCGCGCTCGAGAAGGGGGATCAGGACGTCCTCGACGGTTCCCGGAACGAGCGTCGAGCGGAAGACGACGACGTGCGTCCCGGCCTTCTCGGCGAGGCCGCGGCCGAGATCCGCCGCGAGGCGTAGGACGGCGCCCTGATCCTGGCTGCCGTTGGTCGCGCTTGGAGTGCCGACGCAGACGAAGGAAATGTCGGTGTCGGCGACGGCCCGCATCACGTCGGTGGTGACCCGGACACGGCCGCTTTTCGCGACCGCGGCCATGAGATCCACCATGCCTTCTTCGACGACGGGCGTCTTACCGTCGGCGATCAGCGCCAGTTTCGACGCGTCGATATCGACACCCACGACGTGGTGACCGTCCCGCGCGAGGCAGGCGAGGGAAACCGCACCGACGTAGCCGAGGCCGAAGATCGAGAGATTCATCGTGGAGAATTCCGTGGCATGCCCGGCGCGTTCCGGTAGCGCTCGAGACAGGAAGCGACGATCCCGTCGAGGCGCTGCATGGAACGATCCCAAGCGTGATGGGTCAGCATGCGGGCGCGACCCGCTTCGGACAAGCGCCGACGTTCGGCGGGGTCCGACATGAGGCGCAAGCAGGCATCGGCGATATCGGTGGGCGCATCCGCGACGAGGAAGTGCTCGGCGGCGGTCGCGTCGACGCCCCCCGCAGCTTTCAAACTCGTTACGACGGGGACGCCCATCGCCATCGCCTCGAGAATCTTGTTTTGCGTGCCGCGGGCGATGTGAAGCGGTGCCACCATCGCCGCCGAACGACGCAGATAAGGGCGCACGTCGGGGACGGAGCCCGTGACGGTGACGCCGTCGATCTTGCCGAGAGCCCGCACCGACGGGATCGGATCGGCACCGACGATGAGGAGTTTCGCCGCGGGACGTCGCGCGCGAATGAGGGGGAACACCGTCCTGCAGAAGTCGAGCATGCACTCCTGATTCGGGTAGTAGTCCATGCGCCCCACGAACGTGAGCGTGTCGGGGTCCCACTCCGTCGCGTCCGGAGCGAAGTAGTCGGCGTCGACACCGTTCGGGAACCAATCCGATGCGACACCGGTGCCGTAGGACTCGAGCGTCTCCCATTCGGCGCGCGTGGTGGCCGTACACACGTCGAACTTGCCTGCGAGCCGCTTTTCTTCGGCCAACATCTTCCGCCCCTCGAGCAGATAGCCCCACGCGAGAGGCTTCGGCTTCGAGTCCGCGTATTCGAGCCACTTCTGCGAATCCATATCACCGAAATCGAGAATCTTCGGAATCCCCGTGACGTCTTCGACGTACTGGGCGACCGACGAGCAGTGGACGAAAATGAGATCGAAGGCTTCGGTGTCGAGGCGTGCACGAATCTTCGTCGCCAAATCGGGCGACCAGAAGTAACCCATGGACGACGGAGTCCGCGACGGAAGTCGGGCGACCATGCGCAAGCTTTGCGCGATCGGTCCGACGGTGACCATATCGAACGCCTTGCAATGTGGGGCGATACCGCGCCCCTCCGCCGCTTCGTCGCCGCTGCGGGCGAGCGAGCACACGGTCACTTCGTGCGATTTCGAGAAGTGACGAATCATGTTGAACGGGCGAATCTTCCCGCCGCGTTTCGGGGGGAAAGGGAAGCGGTGGCAGACGTAGAGGATCTTCATGCCGCCAACCCCCTGAGTTCGGCGGCGATGTCGTCGGGCGTACGGCGGTCGAGATGCAGGCGGGCCCAAATCTCGAGATTGACGAGGGCGAGAATCGCATCGGTGCCGTCGATGCGGTTCGCGGCGTGATCGCGGATCAACGTCGCCACGGCCTCGGGTTCGAACCATCCGCGCCGATCGAGCGTCGTGGGCGACAGGAGCGCGGCGACGACGGGCGCGAGACGCCCTTTGATCCAGGCCCCCATCGGCGTCCCGAAACCGCGCTTCGGACGATCGAGGATGTCCGCGGGCAACATCTCGGCCAACGCCCGCTTCATGAGGTGCTTCAGACGTCCGCCCTTGACCTTCAGGGTGTGGGGGCAGCGTGCCGCGAGTTCGACGAGATCCTGATCGAGCAGCGGAACGCGGCACTCGATGGAAGCCGCCATCGTCATCTTGTCGGTCAACAACAGGAGATCGTCGGGCAGTTGCGTCAGAGCGTCGACCGCGAACATGCGGTTCAGCGGGTCGCTTCCCGTCGCGCGAGCGAACGCGTCCGTGAGCGCATCGGGAGACGGAGCGACGGGCGATCGCATCAGTTTGGCGACCTGCGGTTTCGGGAGCACGGCGACATACGATCGGTAGCGATCTTCGAATGAAAGATTCGCGGCCGCGAGGAACCCTTTCGCGAGTCGCAGCGTATTCAACCACTTCGAATGCCGATCCGCGGGTAGGAGCGCCGACGCGCGCGTCGCGAGCCGTCGCGTCCATCGCGGGAACTTGTCGAATCGGGAGAGGTAGTGGTTGCCGAGGTACCGGCGGTAACCGCCGAACAGTTCGTCGCCTCCGACGCCCGAGAGGATGACCTTGACGTCCTTGGCGGCGAACTCCGAGACGAGCCACGTCGTGATGAACGCCGTGTCCGCGATGGGTTCGTCCATGTGCCACAGAAGTTTCGGCAAGAGCCCGACGACATCGGGGGTCACCACGATTTCCTTGTGGTTCGTCTTGAAGAGCGTCGCTACGCGGCGGGCGTAGGGGAGTTCGTCGTAGAGCTTTTCGGCGGGGCCGCCTTCGAAGCCGATGGCGTAGGTGTTGATCGGGGCCGCCGACGCTTCCGCCATGAATCCCACGACCGCCGAGGAATCGACGCCTCCCGAAAGGAAGGCGCCGATCGGAACGTCGCTCACCATCTGCATGCGGACGGCACGACGCATTCCTTCGCGGAATCCGTCGACCCACTCCGCTTCGGTGCGGTTGTGATCGGTTTCCGACGGAACGCTCCATGTGGTCGACGTCGTCACGACCCCGCCTTCGGCGACCAACGTCGTCGCCGGGAGGAGTTTCGAGATGTTCTTGAAGATGCTGAGCGGCGCGGGGACGTAGCCCAAATGGAGATAGGCCGCGATGGCGCGAGGGTCCGCTTCGGCGCGCACGCCGGGGATCTCGAGGAGCGCCTTCGCTTCCGTCGCGAAGGCGATGCGATGGGCGTCGCGCCACACGTAGAGCGGCTTCACCCCGAGTCGGTCGCGGGAAAGGAGCAGACGGCGTCGCGGGGCATCCCAAAGTGCGAAGTCG
>CAIWVZ010000139.1 GCA_903916245.1 uncultured Planctomycetota bacterium
AGCACGTCGAGCGCGAGTTCCGGATTCTTGACGTGGACGAGCCGCGCCGGAAACACGATGCGCGGTGGCAGGCTCGGAGGCCGTACTTCGCATCGGCCGACATCCGCCGCCGGTGGCACGAGGCGGATCTTCCCGGAGACGCGACGCCCGAGGCGTCGGGACAACTCCGACTGTTGGCGCACGTCCTGACAGACGAGATCGGTGGCCCATCCGACCGCGATCCACTCGGCGGCGACCGAGAGCGCTCTCCCGACCGCGCCGAAATGTCCGGAGAACGTGAAGCCGTGGTAGGTATGAACGATCCGCGGCACGCCCGACATCCATGCGGCGAGACGACCCAAGAATCCCGCCTTTCCTTGATGCGTGTGCACCACGTCGGGTCGTTCCGTTCGGATCAGCCGCCTTAGCGCGAGGAACGCCCGAACGTCACGAAGAGGGTGGATTCCTCGACGCAGCGTCGGAATGGTGACGACTTCCCTGCCCGAAACGAGTTCCCCGTCGCCCTCTCCCGGCTCGGCCATCCCCGCGACGAGCACACCGTCGATCCCCCGATCGGGCAAATCGACCGCGAGCATCGAGACGTGGCGCGTCGGGCCGCCGACATTCAGTCGGGTGACGATGCGCACCACCTTCAATCGTCGCGCCATGCGGGAATCCTAACTTCCCTCCCCTGCCGTGGAACGCGTCCTCCCCGGAGGCTAATCTCGCCCCATGGAGGCTTCCCCGACGCGCTTCGTGACCGCGACGATTCGTCGCGTGATCTACCACGCGCAAGACAGCGGGTTCGCCGTCGCCGAAGTCGTCACCTCCGAAGGCGCGGCGTTCACGGCGGCGGGCCTCCTCGGCGATCCGACACCGGAATCGACCTACAAACTCGAAGGCGGATTCGAAGATCACCCACGCTTCGGGCCTCGCTTCAAGGTCGCGTCCGCGATTCCGGTCACGCCCGACTCTCTCGACGGAATGCGGCGCTTTCTCGCGTCGGGACGCTTCGAAGGCATCGGCGAATCCACCGCCGCTCGCATCGTCGACGAACTCGGGTTGGGCACCTTCGACGCGCTTGCGGGCGACGACGACATCCGCATCAAAGGACTCGGCGGAAAGAAGCTCGCGGCCCTTCGAGCGGCGGTTCGCGCGGCGCGCACCGAAATCGAAACCCACGCCTTCCTCGCCGGCATCGGCTTGGGGCCCGCTCTCTCCTCCGCGGTGATCCGCGCCTACGGCCCGATGACCGCGACCGTCACGAAGGAAAACCCGTGGAAGCTCGCGGAAGATATCCGCGGCATCGGATTCCTCACGGCCGACCGTCTCGGACGCCAATTGGGTTTCGCTCCGAACCATCCGCTGCGCTTGCGGGCGGGACTTCTGCACGCTCTTCTCGAAGCGACCGAGCAGGGACACACCTGCTTGCCCGACGGGATGTTGGTCGACCGCGCCGCGGAACTTCTCGCCGTCGACCACGACATCGTGGCGGAAGCCCTCCGCGCGGCGGAGTCCGAAGACGCCGTGGTCGTCGAACGCGCCTATGCGGATGCCGCGCGCGCCTATCATCCCGATCTCCACGCCTTCGAGGTGGAAGCCTCGCACCGGGTTTCGCGTCTCCTCTTCCGCCCCGCCCTGCTCGACGACGACGACGAACTCCCCGCGGAAGTTCCGGAACATCTCTCCGACGAACAACGACGCGCCGTCGCCCTCCTCCTCAAATCTCCGGTCGCCCTCCTGACCGGTGGACCGGGCGTCGGCAAGACCACGGTCATCGACGCCGTCGTTCGTTGCATCACCGCGCTCGGGAAAAGCGTCCAGCTCGCCGCGCCGACGGGGCGTGCGGCACGGCGCATGGAGGAAGCGACCGGACGCGAAGCGGCGACGATTCATCGCCTCCTCGGCATCCAGCCGTCCGACTCCTTCGACGACCGTCCTCCGCCGGATCCCATTCTCGCCGATTGCTTGGTCGTCGACGAAGCGTCGATGCTCGACCTGCCGCTCTTCGTGCAGATCCTCCGCGGACTGGTGGGAAAAACGTCGCTCATCCTCGTCGGCGATCCGGATCAGTTGCCTTCGGTCGGCCCCGGCAACGTTCTATCGGACCTCGTCACGAGTCGCATCGTGCCGTGCGCGTCGTTGACGCGTATCTTTCGCCAAGAACGCGGCGGACTCCTCGTTCGCAACGCCCACGCGGTCCGCGAAGGACGGATGCCGGAAGACCCCGAGCCCGGTGAAGTCACCGACTACTACTTCATGGAGCGCTCCGACGCGACCGAAGGGGCCGCGTTGATTCGCGAACTGGTCTCGAAGCGCCTACCCGCGAAGTTCGGGTTCGATCCTTCGGAAGACATCCAAGTCTTGACACCGATGCACAAAGGCGCGTGCGGGACGGAATCTCTCAATACGCTTCTGCAGGAATCGCTCCGCGACGGAGCGCGCACGGCGAAGCGCAACGACCGTACCTTCCGCGAAGGCGATCGCGTCATCGCGACGCGCAACGATTACGAACGCAATCTCGCCAACGGAGAAACCGGCCG
>CAIWVZ010000140.1 GCA_903916245.1 uncultured Planctomycetota bacterium
CCCGCCGCAAAGGCCGCGGGTGCAGCCGCGGCGAAGCCGGCCGCGTCCATGCCCCCGCCTCCGGGGGCCGCCGCGATGCCGAAGCCGCCCGGCGCGTCGATGCCGCCGCCTCCCGGAGCGCCTGCGATGCCGAAGCCGCCGGGAGCCGCGATGCCCCCGCCTCCGGCAGGAGCGCCGGCGATGCCCAAGCCGCCGAGTGGCCCGGCCGTGATGCCGAAGCCCCCGGTGATGCCTCCGCCACCGAAGTCCTGAGCCGACCCCGACCCCGCCCTCGCGGGGTCGGACGCTTTTTGGAGGGGCTCGTCCGACGCCCCCGGGGGGCCGACGGTGATGTCGGTCGTGGTCTCGAACCTCCGGGAGTTTCGGCCCGCGTTCCCTCGGTCCCACCTCAAGAGCCGCCCGATCAAGTTCGAACGAGCACGCGCTTCGGGCCCGAGTCTCCGCCGATCGAGAAACCCCTTCCTGGGACGGGTCCGCCGGATTCGACGGAAGCGAAAACGCGACGCTCCGTACATGATGCCGCCATGATTCGGATGCTGACGGCGGCGCTTCTTCTCTCCGTTCCTTCGTTCGCCGCGTCGGGCGGTGATTTGGGCAAGGAACTCTCCGCCCACGGCGGCCTACTTTGGGTCGTTCCGTTCGCCGGGCTCCTGCTCTCGATCGCGCTGATGCCGCTCGCAATCCCGAAGTTTTGGCACCACCACTACGGCAAGGTATCCGCGTTTTGGGCCGCGGCTTTCGTCGTTCCGTTCTCGATCGAGCACGGATTCGGCCCGTCGGCCCACCACGTCTTCGAAGTCCTTTTGCACGAGTATGTTCCGTTCGTGCTGCTGCTCGGCTCGCTCTACGTGATTTCGGGCGGTGTCGTGATCGAAGGCGGCTTCGACGGTTCACCGAAGTCGAACGCGACGCTGCTCGCGCTGGGAACCGCCATCGCGTCCTTCGTCGGCACGACCGGTGCATCGATGCTTCTGATCCGCCCGTTGTTGCGGGCGAATCGCTGGCGCACCCAACGGTCGATGGTCGTCGTGTTCTTCATCTTCCTCGTCTCGAACGTGGGAGGATCGTTGACCCCTCTCGGCGATCCGCCGCTTTTCCTCGGGTATTTGCGGGGAGTTCCGTTCTTTTGGACGGTGCCGCACCTGATCGGCCCGATGTTGCTCGCGACGGTCATTCTGCTCGTCGTCTACTTCGCGCTCGATTCTCGTAGTTTCGCGAAGGAAGACGAGGCGAGCCGCGATTCGGCGGCGACCGAAGCGGGCCGAACGCCGTTCCGCATCCAAGGTGGGGTCAACCTCGCCCTGCTCGGCGGCGTCGTGTTGGCGGTCTGGGGCGGCGGCGCGCTCGCCCTCGAGCCGTCGTGGAAAGACCGTTCCGTGGTCCTACCGGGAGGACTCGAGCTCGGTGTGGTCGACGTCATGCGGGACGCGGCGCTTCTCGTGCTCGGCCTGCTGTCGCTGAAACTGACGTCCAAGGAAATCCGGGCGCGCAACGATTTCTCTTGGGGGGCGATCGCCGAAGTCGCGAAACTCTTCGCGGGCATCTTCATCGCGATGATCCCGGCGATGGCGATCCTGGCCGCCGGAAAAGACGGGGCTCTCGCAGCCATCGTGCGGGCCGTCAACGACCCGGCGCACTACTTCTGGGCGACGGGCGCGTTGTCGTCCTTCCTCGACAACGCTCCGACCTACGTCGTCTTCTTCGAAACCGCCCGCGCCACCCCGGTGGCCGAGTTCGTGGCGCGAGGAATCCCGGACGTGCCGGTTTCCGGAAGTATCGCGATCCCGGAGAGCATCCTCTCGGCCATATCGGCGGGGGCCGTGTTCATGGGAGCGAACACCTACATCGGAAACGGGCCGAATTTCATGGTGAAATCCATGGCGCAGGAACACGGAGTGAAGATGCCGTCGTTCTTCGGCTACATGGCCTGGTCGATCGCGATTCTCGTTCCGATCTTCATCCTGATGACCTTCGTTTTCTTCGTCTGAACCGTGCGCATCCGCTTCCTCGGGACGGGGACGTCGTATGGCGTCCCCATGATCGGTTGCGATTGCAACGTTTGCCGTTCGGAGGATCCCCGCGATCGGAGGCTCCGTACGAGCGCCGTCGTGGAATCGGGGCGCTTTCGCTGGTTGATCGACGCCGGGCCGGATCTGCGAGCCCAACTTTTGGCTGCGGAAATCTCGACGATCGACGGGGTCTTTTTGACCCATTTCCACTCGGATCACGTGATGGGGCTCGACGATTTACGCGCGATCACGGACCGACGGGGGAGCCCGCTTCCCGTCTGGGCTCCGGAACGCGACGTTCCCGCTCTCATAGCCGCGTTTCCCCATCTTTTCGGTGACTCACGACGACCGGGGTGGTCGGCGAACCTCGACCTGCGCGGGGTGCGGGACGGTGAACGGATCGACGCGGGGGAGGAACGCGTTCGTGCGCTCGAAGTTCCCCACGGTCGTGGGTGGTCCACCGGTTGGGTCTTCGGATCGTCGTTCGCCTATTTCACGGACCTCTCCGAGATGCCGTCGACGGTGCGCGACGCGATTCGCGGCGTCGACGTCCTCGCGATCGACATGCTGCGCGTCGAACCGCATCCGACGCATTTGAACCTCGAAAAAAGCCTGGAAATCGCAGCCGATTGCGGGGCGCGGGCCGTTCGCTTCATCCATATGTCGCATGAAGTCAAACACGCGGAAGTGGACGCCGACTTGCCCGCGGGCATGCGTCTCGCGTACGACGGCTCGATCGTCGAATCCGGTTAGCGGCCCGATCGACGTCGACTTGAATCAACACGCGGGCCGCGCTTCGATCGTCGCGGGGCCGACGACCACGGAACCGAACGGAACGCCTCCGAAAGGAATGGTGGGCTGGCCGAAAACGGTCGCGGAGCACCGATGTCCGTGGCCGAAGGGAAGTTGCGAGCACGCGATCCTTCCCACGAATCCTCACGCCAACGACGCAACTCCAATGCTTATCGAGGTTTAAGTGCGTCGGACGTATGGAGGGGGCGATGTGGGGCGTTTCCGGGCGCGAATTCGGTGAAACCGTGGAGTTGGGCCGGAAGGGGGGCAAACGAACGGATTGCCACGGAGGTGCGGAAACGGGCCCGAAAAACCGCGCTCCTAACCCCATGTCCCACCTGAAGTTGTGAAATCGCAAAAAATTTTTCGATCCGGACTTGCGGAACCCGAAGAGGTCTCTACTATTCACGTCCCCTGAAACGGACAGGTGTGCGCGAGCGCGACGCGGCACCAACGAGTCCAAGGGGCACCCAGCAGGGTGTCGCGCGGCCGGCGAAAGCCGGATCTTTGAAAACCGAACACAGGATGAATGCGCGGGAGCGTTGGAAAGCGCCCGGGTCTTCGGACCCGAGTGTGCGACCAAGCGCTCTCGCGAAAGTATTCTTCGTGAATTCCTTTCATGAGAGCCTTGTATATATCAGGTATCAAACAACTTTAACCTAAGGGTTTGATCCTGGCTCAGAGTGAACGCTGGCGGCGTGTTTTAGGCATGCAAGTCGAACGCGAAAGCCCGCAAGGGCGAGTAGAGTGGCGAAAGGGTGAGTAATGCATGGACAACCTACCCCTGGGACTGGAATAACTATTGGAAACGATAGCTAATGCCAGATGGTCTTGCGGAGCGGCATCGCTTTGCAAGTAAATGGTTGGTCTCGGCCTTCTGCCGAGGGAGGGGTCCATGTCCTATTAGCTAGTTGGCGGGGTAACGGCCCACCAAGGCGACGATGGGTAGCCGGACTAAGAGGTTGGACGGCCACACTGGGACTGAGATACTGCCCAGACTCCTACGGGAGGCTGCAGTCGAGAATCTTCCGCAATGGACGCAAGTCTGACGGGGCGACGCCGCGTGTAGGATGATGGCCTTCGGGTTGTAAACTACTGTTGCATTTTAGGAACACCGAGGGGTGAATAGCCCTCTTGGGTGACCATGATGTGAGGAAGCACAGGCTAACACCGTGCCAGCAGCCGCGGTAATACGGTGTGTGCAAGCGTTACTCGGAATCACTGGGCATAAAGAGCACGTAGGCTGGCTCGCAAGTCGGATGTGAAATCCCCCAGCTCAACTGGGGAACTGCATCCGATACTGCGGGTCTTGAGGACGAAAGGGGAGAGTGGAACTTCTGGTGGAGCGGTGAAATGCGTAGATATCAGAAGGAACACCGGTGGCGAAGGCGACTCTCTGGTTCGTTTCTGACGCTGAGGTGCGAAAGCGTGGGTAGCAAACGGGATTAGATACCC
>CAIWVZ010000141.1 GCA_903916245.1 uncultured Planctomycetota bacterium
CCGCGGCCGCCGTGTCGAGCGTGACGGCGTCGGCGCCCCATACGACGTGGATCGACGGATTCGCTTTCCCGGCCCGCAGTCGTTCGAGGATCTCGTTCGACCCGAGATAGAGGCCGACGACGTCGACGTCGGGATGTGCGGACTCGAAGGTCCGTTCCGCTTCGGCGAGCAGGTCCACGCCGTGGGCGGAGGCGACGACGAGCCGCGTTTTTTCGGGCCCGCCGCAGCCCGCCCCGAGGAGGGTGATCAGGATGGGGAGAAGGACCTTTCGGAACGGCGACATGGCGGCACGATACCGCAAAACGCCCGTCGGTCGCCGCGCCGCGCTCCGGGACTTGCGCCTCGGGGCGCGAAGGGGGAAAGTCGGTGCGAGGTGACCTTCATGCCGGACCCGAAGCCGCTCGTGGGCGTGATCATGGGATCGCGTTCGGACTACGAGACCATGCGACACGCGGTCGAGACGCTCGAGGCGCTCGGCTGCCCGTTCGAAGTTCGGGTCGTCTCGGCGCATCGAACGCCCGATCTCATGTTCGACTACGCGTCGACGGCGGAGTCTCGCGGCCTTCTGGCGATCATCGCCGGCGCCGGCGGCGCGGCGCATCTCCCCGGCATGGTGGCGTCGAAGACGGTCCTTCCCGTGCTCGGGGTTCCGGTCGAAAGCCAGGCGTTGAAGGGGATGGACTCGCTCCTGTCTATCGTGCAGATGCCGGGCGGTATCCCCGTCGGAACTCTCGCGATCGGCAAAGCGGGCGCGGTCAACGCGGCACTGCTCGCCGCGTCCGTGGTCGGGACCGTGAAGCCGGAAATCCGCGAAGCGGTTCGTGCGTTCCGAGCCGCGAAGACGGCCGAAGTTTTGGCCGCTCCCGATCCGAGGAAGCCCGCGTGAAACGGATCGGGGTTCTCGGCGCAGGCCAGCTCGGTCGCATGATCGGCTTGGCGGGCATACCGCTCGGTCTCGAGTTCCGATTCCTCGATCCGGCCGAGGACCCTCCGGCCGCCGCGGTCGGTTCGGTGATCCGCGCCCCGTTCCACGATGCGGCGGCCTTGGACGCGCTCGCCGATTGGGCGGACGTGGTGACGTACGAATTCGAGAACATCCCGGTGGGTGCCGCGCGTCATCTCGCCGCGCGCGTGCCGGTGTGGCCTCCGGCGGAAGCCCTCGAAGCCTCGCAGGATCGTCTCGAAGAGAAGCGGTTCTTCCGCGCCTTGGGAATTCCGACGGCGCCGTTTCGCGCCGTCAACGGGCCCGAAGACCTCGTCGCCGCCATCGCGGAACTCGGATTGCCCGCGGTGTTGAAGACCCGTCGCATGGGATACGACGGCAAAGGACAGCGCGTGATTCGCCCCGGAGACGATCCCGCGGCGGTGTGGGAGGCCCTCGGGCCCGGCGCCCTCATCCTCGAAGGTTTCGTGGATTTCCGCAGAGAGGTTTCGTCGATCGCGGTACGCGCGATCGACGGCGACATCCGATGCTGGGCCCCGTCGGAGAACGTCCACCGCGACGGCATTCTTCGACGTTCGGCCTCTCCCGCGAAGGACGCCGCCGGGATCGCCGACGCCGCGGCGGACGCGATGCGTCGACTGATGTCGACGTTGAATTACGTCGGCGTCCTCACCGTCGAATGGTTCGAAACGTCGAGCGGTCTCGTCGCGAACGAAATGGCGCCTCGAGTCCACAACTCCGGGCATCTCACGATCGAAGGCGCCGAGACGAGTCAGTTCGAGAACCACGTGCGCGCGGTGGCGGGCCTTCCGCTCGGCTCCTGCGCGCCCCGAGGGTTCTCCGGCATGATCAACATCGTCGGCGTCGAGCCGGATCCCGCGACGGTGTTGGCGATGCCGGACGTGCATCTCCACCGATACGGTAAAGCCCCACGACCGGGTCGGAAACTCGGGCATGCGACCATCCGGTGCGACGACCACGCCGCACGCGACGCGGCTCTCGTCCGTCTCGACGCGCTGATTCCCTAGGGGCGCGAGAACGTGATCGCGAGGCCGTCGGATACGGCCATGCCGGTGGGAACTCCGGGGTCGCCGAGCACCCATTGCGCATAGAGCGAGACGCCGCTCAGCGCCGGCATTTCCGGAATCGCGACGAACAGCGACGTGAAGCCTTGGCCGGGTATCCCCGTCGGACCGCCGTCGACCGAAAGGGGCAGAATGTTCAGCGACGCGTTGGGGTCGACCCAAAGCGGCATCCCGCCGACGAAGATTCCCGGCGGGAGGGCGGCGTCGGCGAGGAGGAGATACGCGGGCATCCCCGAGATGCCGCCGAATACGCCGAACCCGAAGTGGTCCGATCCGATCATCGCGGGCGCCGGAGCCACCATCTGGGGAATGAAGCCGCCCGAACCGGGAGAGCCGATTCCGAAAGGCGCGGGATCCGGGGTTCCTTCACTCCGTAGGACGGGGCGATCGAACGGCGGAAGACGTGCCGGGACACGCGGATCGAGCAACGCGTTCGCGAGGAAGTCGTGGAGATCCGCCTTCTGCGCGTTCGTGAGATTCAGCGGAACGATGATCGAATCGCGGTTGTCGGCGAAATCGCCGCCACGATCGTAGAAGTCGATCACGTCGGCCAACGTCGCCGCACTTCCGTTGTGGAAGTAGGGGCCGCGAAGTGCGGCGTTGCGCAGCGACGGCGTCTTGAACTTGCCGCGGTCGGCGAAGTTGCCCGTGACGCCCGCGCGTCCCATGTCTTCCGCGGGCGGTCGGACGCCGATGTTGAAGAATCCCGGACTCGTGAAGGTCGGACTCGTGTGGCAGAACGCGCAGTTCGACGCGGAGAAGATCGCGAGCCCGTTGATCTGCGCGGGCGTCAACGCCGCGGTGTTTCCGGCGATGTAGGCGTCGATCGGGGCTTGATTCGGCACCAGCGAACGTTCGTAGGCGGCGATCGCGAACGCGATCAGCGAGGGCGTGATGGTGCTCGTCCCGAACGCCGCGTTGAAGAGCGCGGGGTAGGTCGGATGCGCGGCGAGGGCCGCGGCTATGTCGGGAGTCAACGACGACGCGAGGCGCATCGGCCGCGCGCCGGTGATCTTGGCGACGATGACCGGCCAGTTGCGACCCGAGCACCCCATTTCACCCGCGATCGGCGGAAGCAGCGCTTGGGCTTCGAGGGAGCCGCCGGTTCCGATGACGGTCGCATTGGTGATGGGGTCGCGCACCTTGCCGTCGGCGCGGCCGTCCCAAAACTGCTGAGCGTCCCATTGGTTGCCGATGAAGGCGGGGGCCTTGCGCGCCGTTACGATCTCCTTCGGGAAGAACACGCCGTCGTCGACGAGCGTGCCGTTGCCCGAGCACGACACGATGCCGCGTGAACCGCGCGCGTCGTCGGCCGTGCCGAAGGTCGCGTCGGGTCCCGGATGAACGTTGCCCGCCGTGAACGCGCGCGGATCGCCGCCCGCGACTTCCGGCATGTGGCACGAGGCGCATGCGGTCGAATTGTCCGAGGACAACTGTTCCTCGTAGAAGAGGATCTTGCCGAGCACGACCTTCGCGGGCGTCGTCGGGTTCTCGATCGGGGCGGGCGGCGCAACCAACCCCTGCGCGTAGAGGACCGCCGAGAGAGCGAGGAGGGAAGCGAGGTGGCGCATCGGAGTCATGGGAAGCGTATCATCTTGATAGGCAAGAAGTCGCGACCGTTTCGCGGCCGTCCGCACGAAAATGCGCCTTTCCGTGCGGATTCGTCGGCGATGAACGATGTCGATCAGGGAGCCGGGGTGTAGAGGAGGCAATCTCCGAGCGCCGCGCCCGTGGCGTCCGATCCACCCGCGATGAGAACCGAGCCGTCGAACATCCGGACGGCGAAGTGCGAACCGCGCGCGGCGGGGAGCGGGTTGGTCGCGGTGATCGAGGTGCCCGCGCCGAGACGCGTACCGCAATTGGCGATCGAGGACGTCGTCAGCGTCGTCCCGGCGAGGGTGACCGTGCTTCCTCCGGAGAGGTGCGCCTTGCCGTTCTTGAGCAGCACCTGGCCGTGGAGGAGGGCGCCGGCCGCCATCGTGCCCGCGGAAGACCACGCGGTGCCCGTCGCGTTCAGTTTGACCGCGCTGTTCGTCGAGGTCACGCCCGTGAGGATTCCGAAAAGGAGCGTCGGAGCGAAGCCACCCGACACGAAGACCTCACCGTTCGGCATCAGCGTCGCGCGGTGACCGGTGCGGGCGAGCGAGATGTTCGGACCCGCGGCGAAACTGTTGGTATTGGGGTTGTAGATCGAGACGGTGTTCGTCCACGACGGGACTTCGGACCCGAGGAGAGAACCCGTCCCGTTCAGCCCCGACACGATCACGACACGACCGTCGTTCAGACGCGTCGCCGTCGCGGCGAAGCGCTTCGACGCCATGAGGTTGCCGACCGGAGTCCACGTGTTCAGAGCGGGATCGTAGACCTCGCCGGTGTCTTGGCTCGTGCCCAAGATGTCGCCGAGAGGTGTCGTCGATCCGGCCGGGCTCGAGAACGAGGACACGCCTCCCGCCACGAGGATCTTGCCGTTCGCGAGGAGAGTCGCCGTGTGCGCCGCTCGCGGCGACGACATCGGGGCCGCGAGGGTCCAAGTGTTGTTCGACGCGTTGTAGATTTCCGCCGTGGCCGTCACGAGTCCCGCGCCGTCGGCGCCGCCGATGACCATGACACGACCGTCCGAAAGCGTCACGCTCGTGTGGAACGCCCGCTGCGTCGACATCGAGGCTACCGGGGAGAATGCACGCGTCAGCGGGTTGTACGCTTCGCAGGTCGCCGATCCCACCGCACTCGTCAGCGTTCCCGAGCCGCCCCCCGCGACGAGGACACGGCCGTCGGGGAGAAGATCCGCCGATCCGAGCGCGCGCGATCCGGACATGCTTCCGACGGGCGTGAACGAATCCTGATTTTCGAGGTCGATGCGCACGCAACGCGTCAGGCCGACGCCCGAAGGAGCGGTGGGATCGACCACCAACGCCTGAAGGTAGGCTTCGAACGCCAGAAGATTCGGGTCGTTCGGCACGGGGATCGACAGGACCGACGCGGTCGACCCGGTGCCGGCGGGGAACGCACCCGCGGCGAGTTCGCCGAGTGCGGGTGATGCGGCGTCGAGCCACACGGTGCCCACGCCGGGGATCGGGTTGACCGCCGTTCCGCTCGACAGCCACAGCGACCATGGAGCCGACGCGCGACCGGTAAGCCGGAGGGTCAACGTCGTGTTCAGCGCCATCGGTGAGGGCTCGAGGTCGGCCGCACCGTTGCCTCCCTGAGCGAAGAGCATGCTTGCGGTGAAGACGGCGGCGGCGGCGTTGCGGAGTACGGTCATCGTCGGAACCTCGGGGCGGCGCCCGGAATCGAACGCACGTCTCGGAATCATAGCGGTTTACGCATGGATACGTCCACGAAAAACGCTCGAAACAGGCGTGCGGCGGCATCTTCGGCCCGGCCAACGTGTTGCGGTGGGACGCCGCACCGCGGCTCGCTAGCATCCTGCGCTATGCAGATCATCAAAAGCTTCGTGTGCGGCGGCTGGCATGAGGGAAAAGGTACGCCGATCGCGGTGTTCAATCCGGCGACCGAAGAGAAGATCGGCGAGATCCGCGCGGGCGATACGGACATGAAGTCGGTCCTCGCGTACGCACGGGCGCGCGGAGTCCCCGCGTTGACGTCGATGACGTTCGGCGAGCGCGGCGAGTTGTTGAAAGCCGTCGCCGTCGCTCTGCATGCGAAGCGCGACGAACTGCTCGACCTTTCGATCCGTTGCGCGGGAACGCCGCGCGGCGACGCGAAGTTCGACGTCGACGGCGCCATCGGCACGTTGACGGCGTACGCATCGTGGGGCATCGCGCTCGGATCCCGCCGTTGGTTGCTCGACGGCGAGATCGAAACGCTCGGTCGCTCGCCGCGCTTCTCCGGTCGCCACGTCCTCATGCCGCGCCGCGGCGTGGCGGTCCATATCAACGCCTTCAACTTCCCGGCTTGGAACATGATGGAGAAGGCCGCGTGCGCGTTGCTCGCGGGCGCTCCCGTCGTCGAGAAGCCGGGGACGCCGACCGCCATGCTCGCCGCGCGGATCTGCGAGATCATCGTCGATGCGGGATGCCTTCCGGAGGGTGCTTGGCAATTCATCGCCGGACCGACCGGGGATTTGTTGGATCACCTCGACGAACAGGATTCGCTCGCGTTCACCGGTTCGTCGGGGACCGCCGCGATTCTTCGGGGACATCCGAATCTCGTGCGTCGCAACGTGCGGGTGAATATGGAAGCGGATTCGCTGAATACCGCGATCCTTTTCCCGGACGTCGACCCGGAAAGTCCCACGTTCGCCATGTACGTGTCGAACGTCGCGCTCGACATCACGCAGAAGTCCGGACAGAAGTGCACCGCCGTTCGTCGCATCGTCGTGCCCGCCGATCGCGTCGGCGTGGTGCGCGAGCGTCTCGTCGCCGCGTTGTCGGAAGTCAAAGTCGGCGATCCTTCCGACTCGGCGGTCCGCGTCGGTCCGCTCGCGTCGGCGTCGCAACTCGCCGACGTGCGCGCCGGGATCGCACGTCTCGCGGCGTCCTGCGAGACCGCGGTCGGTGGAGCCGCTTCGGTCGCTCCGACGGGTTACTTCGTCGCACCGACGCTGTTCGTCGCGCCCGCCGCGGATACGTCCGTCGTCCACGAACACGAGGTGTTCGGTCCCGTCGCCACGATCGTGCCCTTCGACGGGAGCGTTGCGGAAGCCGCGCGGATCGTCGCCCTCGGCAAGGGGGCGCTCGTGACAAGCATCTACACGAACGACGCCGCCGTGGCGTTGGCGGCGACCGCGGAGATCGCACCGTGGACCGGACGCGTGTGGATCGGCTCCGACCGGATGGCCGAACAGCAACTTCCGCCCGGCATGGTGCTGCCGGCCTCGATCCACGGCGGCCCGGGTCGCGCCGGCGGGGGCGAGGAACTCGGTGGTCTCCGCGGATTGGCGTTCCACCTCCAGCGGACCGCGGTGCAGGGCTTCAAGGGCGTCCTCGAAGGATTCGCCCCGGATGCCCCCGCTTCCTGAGGGGCGTTGCCGCGTGTGCGCGCTTCCGGCGCGCACCGCGGTCTGTTCGAACCGATGCGACGGTCTGAAGACGCTGCGCAATCGCGTCGACGCGTCGGCGGAACTCTTTGACGCGCAGGCGCTTGCGCGGTTGCGTCGGCAAGCCAAGGGCGACACGTGGTGCCCGGGAACGCTGTCGTTCGAGGTGTTGGGCGAACTCGGCATCCGCGTGCGGGACGCGCGCGACGCGTTGGCCGTTTGCCGTGCGCGGTGGCTCGCGATGCGCGGCGCGGGGCGCGTTCGCTTCTATCAGCGCGGTCGACTCGTGCCGCCCGGCAAGGATGAAATTCGCGGGCCGTGGCGCGTCGGAATCTCCTGAGAGCCGTCGTCCCGGTGTAACGTCTCGGCGGGAGGTTCCGTTCCGATGCTCCGCACCCTGTCGACTTTCGTGTTGTTGTCTTCGGTCATCGTCCGCGCGCAGGGCGTTCCCGACGCCGTGTATCTCAAGTTCAACGAAGCCGTCGGCGCCGCGACGGTCGTGAATTCCGCGTCGGGCGGACCGACGCCTCCCCCCGGCGTGGTCGTCGGCAACATGACGTTCGTCGCCGGACGATACGGCAACGCGGTAAGGGGAACGGGGGGAGCGGGGAACACGAATCACGTGAACTCCGGCTACTTCCTCAATATCGCGTCGACCGCGACGCCGTGGACCATGGAGTGGTGGTTCCAACCCGCGTCGGTCGCGGCGACGCAGTACCTCGCGGGTGTCGGGGGCCCGAGCTTGTTCCGCGTCTCCGCCGGGGCGGGCGCGGGCAACGGGATCGTCGTCGCCGGTACCGGGATCAACTCGTTGACCGTCGCGAGCGCGGTTCCGCCCGTC
>CAIWVZ010000142.1 GCA_903916245.1 uncultured Planctomycetota bacterium
AGACGGGACCATGCGGCTTCTCCACCGTCGGCGTAGAGGTGTAGGATGACCTCGCAGTCGGAACCGGTTTTGAACCGATGTCCCTTGGCTTCGAGGTCGGCGCGCAACTCGCGGAAGTTGTAGATCTCGCCGTTGGCGACGAGTACCAAGGTCCCGTCCGAGTTGGTCAGCGGCTGGTGGCCTCCCGCGAGGTCGATGATCGAGAGGCGCCGCATCCCCATCGCGAGCGGACCATCGACGTACAAACCTTCGTCGTCGGGGCCGCGGTGTCGTGTGACGGCACCCATCGCCGAAGGCAGGGTCCGCGGAGCGTCGCTGCCGTCGAGATGGAGAATGCCGTGGATGCCGCACATGACGTCAGCGCTTCACCGCCGCGATCGCGCGGGCATAAACGTCTTGATAGCGAGCGACGCTGCGACGCCACGTGCGTTCCGATTCGACGAAGCGACGGGCGTTCGTTCGGATGCGCGGCCAAAGTTCCCGGTGCGACAACACATGATGGATCGTGTCCGCGAGATTGGCGGCGTCGCCCGCGTTGAACAGGAACCCCGTGTGCTCGTGGGCGACCAGTTCGCGGTGGCCGCCGACGGCGGAGGCGACGAACATGCGCCCTTGGGCCATGGCTTCGAGCGGCTTCAGCGGCGTCACCAGTTCCGTGAGGCGCATCGACTTCCTCGGATAGGCGAGGACGTCGATCAAGTTGTAGTAGCGGGCGACGTCGGCGTGGGGGACGCGCCCCGTGAAAATCACGCGTTCCGAAAGCCCGAGCCCCGCCGCCTGCGCCTTGAGTTCCGCTTCCTTCGGACCGCCGCCGACCAAGAGGACTTTGAGCGCGGGATGGCCACCGACGAGTCGGGCCACCGCGTCGAGGAGGAGATCGAGGCCTTCGTAGCCGTAGAAGGAACCGGCGAAACCGACGACTTCCGCCCCCCGCAGTCCGAGGGTGTCGCGGAGCGATTCGTCGGGCGGGGCGTTGTAGACGAACTCTTCGACGTCGACCGCGTTCGGGATGACGGTGACCTTCGATTCGGGGATGTCGCGGACGAGGATGTCGGCTTTCAGGCCCTCGCAGATAGTGGTCACTTCTGTGGCGTTGCGGACGGCCCACGTTTCGAGGCCGCGCGAGATCCGATAACGGACGCTGCCTTCCTTCGTGGTGCCGTGGTCGACCGCGGCGTCTTCCCATGAAGCGCGGATTTCGTAAACGACGGGAATCCCGTGGCGCTTGCCCGCCTTGATCGCGGGGATCGCGTTCAGTACGGGCGAGTGGGGATGCAGGACGTCGGGCTGGTGGAGCCGGATCATTGCGTCGAGTCGCGCTTCGGTCGCCCGCATCTCGTCGAAGTAGCGCCCCCCGGGGATCAGCGATCGCCACGTGGTGGACATCGGTGTGCGGAAGAACGTCCAACCGTCGGCCATCTCTTCCGTCGCGCCGTACGCACCGTGGCGCGGCGTCGTGAGATGGATCGTGTCCCAGCCGAGGCGTCGTTGTTCCCGGAGGATTGCCGCCGTGCGGAAGGTGTAGCCGCTGTGCAGCGGAATCGAGTGGTCGAGAACGTGGAGGATGCGCATGCGCTCGGGGCTGCGGCGGCCTGCCGGGGCCGGGA
>CAIWVZ010000143.1 GCA_903916245.1 uncultured Planctomycetota bacterium
CGCCGCCCCGCCGTCGTCGTCACGCTCGAACGAGCGGCCTCCTACGGCCGACTCATCGTGACGGTCCCCGACGCCGCGGCCTTCGCCGAGACGCTGCGCCGCGCGGCTAAGATCGACGCACATGGAATCCCCGCCTCCCCGTCCGAGCGCCCGGCTTCTCTTTGAGACCGCCGCGGGCGACACGGAGATCCCGCTGCGGGACGGCGTGCTTTCGTTCGGAGCGGACCCCTCCTGTGCGGTTCGCATCAAAGGGGAAGGCGTCGCCCCCCACCACGCGATCATTCGCTTCGAAAACGGCACCTTCGAACTCCTCGATCTCATGTCTCCGGGCGGAACCCGCGTCAACGGAGACTCCGTCGCGACGAAGATCCTTCGCTCGGGCGACCGCATCGCGATCGGCAACGCCGAGTTCCATTTCATCGACGGACCTCCGGCACGACCGGAGCCTTCCGCGTCCGTCCCGAATCGTCCGACGACCTCGACGGACGGAACGGTCGGCGAACGTTGGGTGCTTGAAGTTCCCGGGAGGCGCGGGGCGTCGCTCGTCCTGTCGCTGATCGCCCACGCGGTTCTCTTCCTGACGCTGACGCAGTTGACGAAAGTCACATCGCCGCGACCCACGTTCGGGACGTCCGCGACGTTCGACCACGCGACGGTGACCTACGTCGACGCGAAGGACTCCCCCACGGCCGCCGCCGAAGCCCCGCTCTCCGCGCCGATGCCCGAAGCGCCGATGGAAACGCCTCCCGATCCGTCCCCCACGCCGTTCAAGACCGACGATCGCGCGCCGCGGGTCGAAACCCCCGAACCCGCGGGGCGCCTGACCGATCTCGGAGGTGGAGAATTCGGCGCCGACCGCACGTTGGCCGCGGGTGAAGGTCTTCCGGGAGGGTTCGGCGAATCGGGAGACGGACCGGGAGACTACGGCGATGCGCGACCGCTGCCCGGTTCCGCGAAACTCAAGCGCCTCGCCGGCGGACTTCGCGAGCGCGGACTCGACGTGGTGTTCGCCATCGACACCACGGGGTCGATGGGGCCCGTCCTCGCCGAAGCCCGCGCCCGAGTCAACGCGGTCGTGATGGTGCTTTCGGCCCTCGTGCCGCGTTTCCGACTCGGCGTCGTCGCCTACCGCGACCGCGGCGACGCCTACGTCGTCAAGAAATCGACGCTGACCGCGAATCACTGGGAAGCGGTGAAGTTCCTCGATTCCCTCGAGCCGGGCGGCGGCGGCGACACGCCCGAAGCGGTCCTCACCGCCTTGCGCGACGCGATCCGCAACTACCCGTGGTCTCCGAAGGGGACCCGCATCCTGATCCTCGTGGGCGACGCGCCTCCTCACCCCGAAGAACTCGGCGACGTCGAATCCACGGTACGGGCTTTCGCCAAGGAGCGCGGCATCGTCCACACGCTCGCGTGCTCCATGATCTCGAGCGGCCCCGACCTTCGCGCGGTGCGTTCCGCCTTCGAGAAGATCGCGACGGCGGGAAAAGGGAAGTCGCTCGACCTCTCCCGCGGCGAATCGCTCTCGAAAGCCTTGTTGCCTTTCGTCTTCGGAGACGAATACGTGGACGACATGCGTGCGGCCATCGACGAAGTCGGCGGCGGACTGCGCGCACGCGTGGCGCGTCGCCTCGCCGCCGAAGGATCGCCGGGAGACGTCGACGCCGAGTTGCGCCGTGATCCGCCGCGCAACGAGTTTCTGGCCGCACTCGCGGAAGCGAAACGCCCCGATCGACTCGGCGTGTATCTCGACATCCTCGCGGATCCGAAGGCCCCGCTCGCGTCGCGATGGGCGGCCGCGGCCTTCGCCGTGCGGACCGTTCGCGACGCGCGCGCGACCCCGTCGACCTTGTCGGCGTTCGAAACCCTCGCTCCCGATCTCGACCCCGCGCGCTTGGCGGACGCGATCAACGCGGCGCGCGTGAAGGCGTTGTCCGAGGGATTCCGAATCGCGCCGTCAGGGCGCTGATCGACGAGCGACGGCGACACGACGCGCCAACGCATCCGGGAATCCGTCGAAGACGCCCCCCGCGCGCGCCAGTTCGGTCGCGGCCGCCCCGTGATGGGCCACCGCGGCGACCGCGGCGTCGAACGGGTCCATCCCCGCAGCCAAGAATCCTCCGAGAAGTCCCGCGAGGATGTCGCCCGCTCCGCCCGTGGCGAGCAGATTCGATCCTTCGGCGACGCTCGTGCGTCGCGTCGCCGCGGCGACGTGTGTCGTCGGCCCCTTCACGACGGCGATCGTCGCACCTCGCGCGACGAGGTCGACGGCGGCATCCGCGGGTCGGATCGCCACGGAGTCGGGCGTCGTGCCCAAAAGGCGAGCCGCTTCGGCACGATGCGGCGTGAGCACG
Organism: uncultured Planctomycetota bacterium; assembly: GCA_903916245.1. Classification (GTDB taxonomy): domain Bacteria; phylum Planctomycetota; family CAIWVZ01; genus CAIWVZ01. The sequence goes on from CAIWVZ010000143.1 coordinate 2,355, forward strand.
CGTACGCCCGCGGCGCGTTCGAGCACGGAGACGTCTTCCGCGACCGCGAACAGCGCGTCGGCGTCGACGACGACGGGGATCGGCAAAACGGCGACGAGATGGCGCAGCAGGTCCCGCGTGTCGGGATGACGCCCGGCTCCAGAACCGATCACCACCGCATCCGCGGAGGCCGCGGCGGCGCGCAACGCCGCGGACGCCACGTAGGCGAGTCCTCCCGTATGCGTCGCACGCACGCCGCAGGTCATCTCGCGCAGGCGTGCGGTCGCACATTCGGCGCGGATCGGTTCCGGAACGGCGAGCGTCACGAGCCCCGCGCCGGACGCGCAGGCGCCGATTCCCGCTAGGCGAACGGCCCCCGACATCCCGCGGGAACCTCCGATCACGAGCACGCGCCCCGCCGACCACTTGTCCGCGTCGGGCGGAAGCGTCGGCAACGCGGGGATCGACGACGAGAGCGACGTCATACGGCGTCCGCCTCGACGTGTCCGACGACCGCGCCTCGTGCGTTGGTCACGGGAGGACGCGCCATCGTTTCGAGCACCGCGCGGAGGTCCGCATCCGGATTCAGGCGACGCAGCAACGTCGCGGCGACCCACGGTTCGACCGCTCGCGTCGATCCGTCTTCGATCTTGAAGGCGAATCCGGCGCGAAGTTTCGGAACTGCGACGCCGTAAAAACCCTCGGCGCCCGACTTCGGCCAAACGTCGCGACCGAAGAGTTGAATGAACCGCGTGCACGTGCGGCCGTCGCCGCAGTAGGCGACGGGGCGTTCGACCACGGCGGCGTGCAGGCGCTCGAGGGCGGGCGATGCGTGCGAGCCGTCGACCAACGACGCGAACGCCCGCGCGGCGGCGGGCAGGGCGAGACTGAACGTCGGTGCGCCGCATCCGTCGACGTCGACGCCGATCGCGTCGACCGCACATCCCGCGAAAGCGGCGAGCGTGGCGCGATTGCGCACCTGCACCGGGTGAGACGGGTCGAGATAATCGTCGAGCGATTCGCCCGACACGCGCGCCGCGAGCAGCATCGCCGTGTGCTTGCCCGCGCAGTTGTGGTGGAGGACCGACGGCGAGGCCCCCTCGCGGATCAACGCTTTCGCGGTCGGGCCGTGCCACGGCGCGTGCGTCCCGCAGCCGAGTGCCGTGCGGGGAAGACCCGCGCGGTCGAGCAGTTTTTCGAGCGTGCCGACGTGAACGGGTTGGCCGGCGTGCGACGCCGCGAGGAGGGCGAGTTCGTCGGCGTCGAGATCGAACCCGGAAGCGAGAATGCGTTCGAGTGCCGCCACCGCTTGGAACGGTTTCGCCGCGGAACGGAGAAATCGCCGCCGCGTTTGATCGCCGCCGCTCGAGATGACGCCTTCGGGGCCGACGAAGCACCAGGCTCCCCGGTGCTCGGATTCGACCGAGGTGCCGCGCCAGACCCGCACGACGACCGGAGCCTCCCGCTTGCCGTCCATGGGCCTAGACTAACGATCGCGGGCGGCTTTGGTCGAGAGACGATGAACGCGGGCGTGGAGACTTGGCTCGGGGCGACCGGGAACCTAGACTTACGCCCGCTCCCCGGAGGGCTGGCAGAGTGGTCGAATGCGGCGGTTTTGAAAACCGTTGACCCGAAAGGGTTCGGGGGTTCGAATCCCTCGCCCTCCACTTGCATGGGCTTCGAGAGCGTCCGTCCGACCTCGTCGGGCGGTCGAGCGTCACCTGGAGAGGTGGCAGAGTGGTCGAATGCGGCGGTTTGCTAAACCGTTGTACTGGGGTAAACCCGGTACCGGGGGTTCGAATCCCCCCCTCTCCGTTTCAGTGCCCGCCCCCGGCGGGCGGCGCCGTTCGGCGGCGCGTCCGATTCCCCGCCCGAGGTCAGCCATGCCGCGTCTCCGGATTCCGGTCGTGCTCGTCGCGCTCCTCGGCCTCGCCGCCTGCACCGAACGAACGCTTCGAATTTCGAGTTCTCCGCCGGGCGCCGAAGTGATCCTCGATCGACGCTCGGTGGGCCGCACCCCGCTCGAGATTCCGTTTACCCACGGCGGCGTCCACGAGATCGTCCTACTCGGCCCCGTCGCACCTGACGATCCGTCAGCCCCGGCCGTCAAGCCCGTGACCCTCGCCTACGACACCACCCGGTTCGCCTACGACACGCCGTTCGTGGATCTCTTCGTCGATCTTCCGTTCATCCGCGCGACCGACGCGCACGATCTCGTGGTCGAGCTGAAGCCCTCCGACCTCGCCGACCGCTACGCCGCGGATCCGAACGCGTTCCGCGCGGAACTCCGTGCACGCGCGGGCGTTCTCCGCGAGAGGGCCCGCGAAGCGCAATGGTCGGCACCCCCCGTCGCGGAGGCCGAAAGCCGCCCCGCGAGCCGCCCGGCCCGCTGACGCCGCAATCACGCGCACGAAGCGACCTTTCGGGAAAAACCCTCACGCAAGCCGATAGGGAGACGTGAGTTCCCGGTTTCCGTATGTCGCGATAGGCGGCGGGATTCGGCCCGCCGATTGCTACGATGGAACCGGAGAAGGCGAGAGGTCGCGACCGTCGAGGTCGTCGCCGCTCGACGTTGAACGTGCTCTGCCAAGACTGCGGAAAAACTCCAGCCACCGTCTCCCTCACGGAGATCGTCAACGGCGCCCAACGCCGCCTGTGGTTGTGCGCACCTTGCCTCGAAGCCCGCAACCCGTTCCTCTCGCCGATCATCCCTCCGTCCGCGGCCGAACTCCCCCTCGTCGCCCCGTCCACGGACGAGTCGCCGACACCCGCCCCCGAACCCGCGTCCGACGACGTCTGCCCCTCGTGCGGCATGACGATGAAGGAGTTCCGCGAGAAGGGGCGTCTGGGCTGCCCGCGCGACTACGACGTCTTCGAGATCCCTTTGGCGGCCATCCTGCGCAAGGAACACGGCGCCGACGTCCACTGCGGACGCCAACCCGCGGCGGTGCGTGAACGCGCTCTTCTGCGCGAGCGCCTCGAAGCGCTTCGGCGCGAACTCGAGGACGCCGTGAAGGGCGAGCAATACGAACAAGCGGCGCGCATCCGCGACCGAATCCGCGACCTCGAGCGGGCCGATTCGGAGGAATCGCGTGCCTGATTCCTTGGCGGAAGGCGTTTGGGGACGCGCTCCGGGACCGGAGTCGGACGTCGCCATGTCGACGCGTATTCGGCTCGCTCGCAACGTCGCGGGGTACCGCTTCCCGCGCAAGCTCTCGACGGCGGAAAGGCAGAGCCTCGACGAGCGGATTCGCGAAGGTCTCGACCTCGCGCAGATCGGCGCGCAGCCCGTCTACCGCGAGTTGTCCGACATGCCGGCGGTCGAACGCATCGCGTTCACCGAAAAACACATGATCTCGCGCGAACTCGCGAACGGCTCGGGACGTCGCGGATTCCTGTGGGACGACGCCAACCTCGTGAGCGTCATGGTCCTCGAGGAGGATCATCTGCGCCTTCAGGTTCTGCGTCCGGGGCTCGACCTCGACGGCGCATTCGAATTCGCCATGGGGATCGACGGTCGCGTCGAACGCCAACTCCCCTACGCGTTCCACGGACGATTCGGCTACCTCACAGCCTGCCCGACCAACGCCGGGACGGGTCTGCGCGTATCAGTGATGCTGCACCTTCCGGGACTGGTCCAATCGGGCCAAATTCCGAAGGTGTTCGTCGCGGCCGCGAAAACGGGGCTGACCGTGCGCGGTTTCCACGGAGAAGGGACCAAATCGCTCGGAGACTTCTTCCAGGTGTCGAATCAACGCACCCTGGGGCAGTCCGAGACCGATATTCTCGCGTCCGTGGTGCGCCTCGTTCCGAAGATCATCGCGTGGGAACGCGGCGTCCGTACAGTGCTCATGGAGACGGACCGGATGGCCCTCACCGACAAGGTGTGGCGGTCGCTCGGCATCCTTCGCTACGCGCGGCGTCTGACGTCCGCCGAAGCCATGGAGCACCTCTCCGCGGTCCGATTAGGCGTCCTTTCGGGTCTGATTACCGGCGTGTCGCTTCCCGACGTGAACAACCTGTTCGTCGTGCTGCAGCCCGCCCACCTTCAGATCCTCAAAGGTCGCCCGTTGGAAACCTTGGAACGCGATGAAACCCGCGCGGCCTTGGCTCGCGAGCGCCTGAAGGCCGAAAACAACTGAACACGGGGCCGCCCTGCGGCCCCGGGAGACACCGACCATGTTCGATCGATTCACGGACCGCGCACGCAAGGTGATGGGCCTCGCCCGTCAGGAAGCCCAGCGCTTGAACCACGAGTTCATCGGGACGGAGCACATCCTCCTCGGACTCGTGCAGGAAGGCTCGGGCGTCGCGGCGAACGTCCTCAAGAACCTCGACGTCGACTTGAAGAAGATCCGCACCGAGGTCGAACGCCTCGTGAAGGCGGGTCCGAACATGGTCACCTTGGGACAGTTGCCCTTCACGCCGCGCGCGAAGAAGGTGCTCGAACTGGCCTTGGAAGAAGCGTCGAGCCTCGGCCACAACTACATCGGCACCGAGCACATCCTCCTCGGCCTCATCAAGGAGAAGGACGGCAAGGCGGCCAAGGTTCTGACGAACCTCAACGTGAAACTCGAAACGGTGCGCGAAGAAGTCCTCGACTTCCTCGGCGCCGAACCGGCGAAACCCGAATCCCCGACCGCCTCGTCGGAAGAAACGCCGTCGGGCGGCGCGCAGAGCGCCGGCAACGCGCCGAGCAGCTCCGGCGGCACCGCGGGCGGCAAGTCGAAGACGCCCGCTCTCGATTCGTTCGGCCGCGATCTCACCGAATACGCCCGCGAATCCAAGCTCGACCCGGTCATCGGTCGCGCGAAGGAAATCGAACGCGTCATCCAAATCCTCTGCCGCCGCACGAAGAACAACCCCGTCCTCCTCGGCGAGGCGGGCGTCGGCAAGACGGCGATCGTCGAAGGACTCGCGCAGGCGATCATCCGCGGCGACACGCCGGAAATCCTCCTCGACAAGCGCATCGTGGTGCTCGACCTCGCGGCCATGGTCGCGGGAACGAAGTACCGTGGGCAGTTCGAAGAGCGCATCAAGGCGGTGATGACGGAAGTCCGTCGTGCCCGCAACGTGATCCTGTTCATCGACGAACTGCACACGCTCGTGGGCGCCGGCGGCGCGGAAGGCGCGATCGACGCGTCGAACGTGCTCAAGCCCGCCCTCTCGCGCGGTGAAATCCAGTGCATCGGCGCCACCACCCTCGACGAGTACCGCAAGTACATCGAGAAGGACGGGGCGCTCGAACGCCGCTTCCAAACCGTGATGGTGGAACCGCCGTCCAAGGAAGAAGCCGTCGAGATCCTGAAGGGGCTGCGCGACCGCTACGAAGCGCACCACCGCGTGCACTACACCGCCGAAGCCCTCGAAGCCGCGGTGGAATACTCGTCGCGCTACATCAACGGACGCTTCCTTCCGGACAAGGCGATCGACGTGGTGGACGAAGCGGGTGCCCGCCTCCGTCTCCGCGCGATGACGCAGCCGCAGGAAATCAAAGACGCCGAAACGGAAGTCTCCCGCCTCGAGAAGGACAAGGAAGAAGCCGTCGCGGCCCAGGATTTCGAGCGCGCCGCCCAACTGCGTGATCAGGCCTACAAGCTCCGCAAAAAGAAGGAGCAGATGGTCGCCGAGTGGAAGGACAAGAGCCGCTCGATCGACGGAACGGTCGACGTCGACATCATCGCCGAAACCGTGTCGAAGATGACCGGCGTCCCGCTGCAACGTCTCGACAAGGGTGAGGCGCAGCGCCTCCTCAAGATGGAGGACGAACTCCACAAGACGGTCATTTCCCAGCAGGACGCGATCCACGCGATCGCGAAGGCGGTTCGCCGCAGCCGCTCGGGTCTCAAGGATCCGAAGCGTCCGATGGGTTCGTTCATCTTCCTCGGCCCGACCGGCGTCGGTAAGACGCACCTCGCGAAGCAACTCGCGAAGTTCATGTTCGGCACCGAAGACGCCCTGATCCAGGTCGACATGTCCGAGTACATGGAGACGCACAACGCTTCGAAGTTGATCGGCGCCCCTCCGGGCTACGTCGGCTACGAAGAAGGCGGTCAGCTCACCGAGAAGGTGCGTCGCCGTCCCTACAGCGTCGTCCTTCTCGACGAAATCGAGAAGGCGCACACGGACATCTACAACATGCTCCTTCAGATCATGGAGGAAGGCCGCATCACGGATTCGTTCGGACGTCAGATCGACTTCCGCAACACCATCCTGATCATGACCTCGAACATCGGTGCGAACGTCATCCGTTCGCGCACCGGGCTCGGCTTCCACACCGCGGCCGAGGAAAAGACCGGCGACCGCATGCGCGATCTCTTGCGCGGCGAAGTCGAGCGCTTCTTCCGCCCCGAGTTCCTGAACCGCGTCGACGAGATGATCTACTTCAAGCCTCTCGAAAAGGAGGACATGAAGCGGATCGTCGACGTGCAGCTCGTGGACGTCATGCGCCGTCTCGTCGCCAAGAACATCAAGGTGGAACTCCCGGACGCCGCGAAGGACTTCCTGCTCGAGAAGGGCTGGTCTCCGGAATTCGGTGCCCGTCCGCTCCGTCGCGCGATCGAGCGCTACCTCGAAGATCCGCTCTCCGAGGAGATCCTGAAGGGCAACATCAAGGAAGGCGACTCCGTGACCGTCCGCGCCGACGGACCGGAAGGTTTCGCCTTCGACGTCGCCAAGCCCTTGGTCGAACCGCCGGCGCCTCCGGAACCGGCTCCGACCGCCTGATCCGAGGTCCCGTGAACGCGGGCCGCGTCGCCGCCGTACCATGAGGGGGCGGGCGCGGCCCGCGCCCTTTTCCCATGCGCATCTTTTTCATCGGCCTCCTGTTCGCGACGATCCTCGCGGCGTCGATCGTCACCCTCGTGGACCGGGTCGCGTCGGCCCCCGCCGTCCCGCCCGTGGGCGACGCCGCGCATCTGCGACGCCTCGAGGCGAAGATCGCGTCGCTCGAGTCGCAGCTCGGAGAGATCGCGAACCATCTCCGACCGCCGTCGTCCGAAGAACGTCCGCTTCCCGAAGGCGTGACGTCGCGCCCGATCTTCGACGGGTCCCCCACGATCGGGCAACACCTCTCCGATCTCGAAGGCAGCCTTTTCGACTTCGAACGCGAGATCCGTCGCGACCTGCGGCACCTCTACGAAGCGCTCCGTCGTCGTCTCGATCGGCTCGAATCGAAAGGCGTTCCGGTGCGCGCTCCCGCGGACGCCGCCGCCGCGCGCCCCGAACTGGTGAAACGGGTGGCCGAAGACGGCGTGCGCTACGACCCGGCCGCGGGGCGCATCCGTTTCGAAGCGGTGATCGCGTCGCCCACCCGAGCCTTGGAATTCATCGCGGTCGCTCCCGGCGGCAACGCCCACGAATCGCTGCTCGTCGCGAACGTCGGCGCCGCGTCGCTGTCGCTCGCGATCGCCGACATGGGACTCAAGGAAGCGCAGGACGCCGACTTCGAACAGGATCTGCCGCCGCGCGGTGATTCCTTGTTCATGTACGTGGAATGGCCCGGACTCCCGCGGCCCGTGCGCGTCGAAACGCTCGTGAAGGACGGCCGCAACGGAGAGATGCTGCCCTTCTCCCCGTTCGCCTACACCGCGAGTCGCACGTTCCTCGACACGAAGACGTTCGAAGACCACCTCGCCGCCGCGGTCTATCACCACATCGTGGCGCTTTCGTGGAAGCACAACGCGGACTGCATCCTCGCGTGTTCGTCGAAGGAGACGCGCGACGAAAATCGTTGGATCCCCGATTCGAAGGCGTGCCCGGAACCGGGGACGTCGGTCGACGTGATCCTGTCCAAGACCCCCGTCACGGAATGGGAAACCCGCAAGTGATCGAGACGCCCGACACGCTGCGCCTTCTCGCGCGCTGTCGTCGGCGACTTCTGCGGCGGCGCTTTTTTGCCGCGGCCACCCACGGATTCGGAGCGGCGTCGGCCGCTTGGATCGCGGGAACGGTTCTCGATCGTGCGTTCGCCGTCGAAGCGCCGTGGCGCGCCGGATTCGCAGCCACGGTCGGTCTACTCGTCGCGGCGCTCGGTCACGCGCGCGCGCGCCGCGCCCCGACGGCGGACCCGGTGCGCGCCGTGTTCCCCGATGCCGACGTCGACGTCTTCTCGGCGGCGCTCGCCGCGCAAGGACGCTTCGCGGCGTTGGTCCGCGAGCGAGCGGAGACCGCGGCACGGGCGCTTCTCGCGACGCCGTGGCCGAACGATCCCCGCCCCGTCTTCGCGCGCGAATGCGCGGCGATGGTGCTGCTCGCGGTCGTCGTGGCGTTGGTCCCCGCCCCGGAACCGCCCCGAGACCTCCGAACGACGACGGTGCGCGGTGCGGTCGACGGCCTTTCGGCGGGAACGGTGTCGGCGTTGGGTGACGACGACCTCAAGGCGCGGCTCGACGCCGTTCGCCACCGACCGACCGACCTCGAAGCGGTTCGCCGAGCCGCGGAGGCGGCGCGGCGCGTCGAATCGGAGTTGGGGCTCGGCGGACTCCTCGACGCGCTCGACGCGGATGCCGACTGGCGTGCCGCCACGGGCGCGGGGGCGGACGCCGATCGACGCCTCTCCGCCGCCGAACGGATCGCC
>CAIWVZ010000144.1 GCA_903916245.1 uncultured Planctomycetota bacterium
CAGACGTGCCGCCGATGGCCGAAGGGGAACCCGTAGGCGACGGGAATGCCGAGGTCGGCGAGTCGATCCTTCAGCACCCACATGAGGTCGGTCGTCTCGGTGCCTTCGGGAGCTCCGGCTCTCGCGAAGTCGCCGAGGACGATGCCCGCCGCCTTCCGAAGGTCGGTCGCTTGCAGAAGCTGCGTCAGCATGCGATCGATTCGGTACGGCGGTTCTTCGACGTCTTCGATGAACACCAACGATCCGGCGAACTTCGGCGCCCACGTCGTTCCCGCGAGGGCGCTGAGGAGCGCGAGATTTCCGCCGACGAGCGGGCCTTCGGCGACGCCTTCGCGCATGACGTGCGGCGGAGGATCCTGCGGGTTCGGCGTGTAGAGACCGACGGGTTCCCCGAACAGCAGTTTGCGGAGCAACGATTCGTTCTCCGCATTCAAGGAGTCCGGACCGAGATGCCCCATCATCGGACCGTGGAAGCCGACGAGGCCGACGGTTTCACGGACGGCGACGTGCAGCGCGGTGATGTCGCTGTACCCGATGATCGGCTTCGGATCGCGGGCGAGGGGGCGCAGGTCGAGACGGTCGAGCAGGCGCGTCACGCCGTAGCCGCCGCGCACGCACCAGATCGCGCGCCACTTCGGATCCGAGATCGCCGACTGGAGATCTTCGAGGCGTCGGTCGTCGTTGCCCGCGAGAAATCCGTGGGACGCGAATGCGTTGCGGAAGAGGATCGGTTCGAGACCCCACGACTTGAGTTTCGCGATGCCCGCTTCGACCGCGGGGCGGTCGCGGGTCGGTCCCGCGGGGGACACGAGGGCGACCGGATCGCCTTTCTTCAAGGCGCGCGCGACGAGGACCGGAGGCGGTGCGGAGTCCACGAGCGGATGTTAGCGCGACGATTCGGAGGGCGGCACCCGATGCAGCGAAATCGTCGCGAGGGTCGGAGTCGTACGGGCGTCCACGATCGACACGCGGAGCGCGTCGGCGACGTGTTCCGCGGTCGCCAGGATGCGCGACGTCCCCACGGTCGTTCCGTTCGCGATCGCCGTCCATGTCCCCCCGATGCGCGCTTCGATCTTGAAGGCGCGGATCCGTTGGCCGAGGGTGACGGCTTCCGCGAGGCGGATTCGGTTGAACGTGGTCGGTTGCTTCAGCGTCAGGGTGTAGGCCGGGGATCGGTCGTCCGGCTTCGCCGCCCACGCGGTCGTCGGATCCCCGTCGAGGGCGCCCGCCGCGGGCGCGGCTTCCGAGGTCCCCGATCCCGTCGCCCCCGCAGCGAGATTCGTGCCGTAGACCTCGCGGACGCGGCGACCGAAATCCGCGAGGGCCTTCACGTCGGCGGCGTCGACGACGCCGGCGGTCGTCGGGGGGACGTTGAGGAGAAAGTTGGCGTTCCGGCCGACCGAACGTTCGTAGAGATCGAAGAGCGTCGCCCCGTCCTTCACTTTCGGGGTCTCGGCCGCGCGCCAGAACCAACCCGGGCGAATCGACACGTCGCATTCGGCGGGTACCCAATGCGTACCCTTTTCGTGGCCCGGTCCGAGTTCGGCGGAGAGGTCCGTCCCCGGCACGAAGCGCTCCCGCTCGAGCGGTGACCAACAGGTTTCGGGAGCGAATCCCTTTTCGTTGCCGACCCATCGGATGTCGGGCCCGGCGTCGCTGAAGATCACCGCGTCGGGAGCGTGTTTGCGGACCGTGGCGACGTACCGCGGCCAGTCGTAGACCTGTCGCTTTCCGTTCGGGCCTTCGCCGCACGCACCGTCGAACCACACTTCGAACACGGGGCCGTAGCCCGTGAGCACTTCTTCGAGCATCGCGCAGAACACGTCGTTGTAGGCGTCGGTCCCGTAGGTCGGGTGGTTGCGGTCCCACGGCGACAGGTAGACGCCGAACAGGAGGCCTTCCTCCCGGCAGGCACGGGCGAGTTCGCGGAGCACGTCGCCGCGGCCGCCTTGCCACGGAGACGCC
>CAIWVZ010000145.1 GCA_903916245.1 uncultured Planctomycetota bacterium
CACCAGCACGAAGGCGACGATGAGTGTCGCGTCGCGCAACACCGACGTCACGTTGTCCATCGAGCGTCGGATGAAATGGCTTTGACGGAAGACGTTTCTGTTCACGGCGATGCCGGGAGGCGCGGCCTTCTCGATCCCGTCGAGAGCGGCGTCGACGCGTTCGGTGACGTCTAGAGTGTTCGTTCCCGGGGATTTCTGGATGGTCAGCACCACCGAGGATCGACCGTTGCTCGACGCGGTTCCGCGCTTCGGAGCGGACCCCGTACGCACCTCGGCGACGTCCCCGACGGTGAGGGGCTGTCCCTGTCGCACGGCGACCACGGTCGCGGCGATATCGGCGGTGCCGCGCACGCGCGCCGTTTGCCGAATCGCGATCTCCGCACCTTCGAAATCGTCGAGGCGGCCCGCGATCGCGGTACTGTGGGCGCCGCGCACGGCATCCGCGACTTCTTTCAACGTGACGCCGTGAAGCGCGAGGCGCTCCTGCTTCGCGATCACCTGAAACTCGGGGAGTTCGCCGCCGATCGTCGAGACCTGCGCCACACCGGGGACCGCGAGCAGTCGGTTGCGGAGTTCGAACTCCGACCACGCTCGAATTTCCAAATCGTCGGCCGATCCGTCGGGAGACGAAACGGCGAGGAGCATGATCTCTCCGGTGATGCTCGTAATAGGCGTCATCACCGGGTTCACTCCGTCGGGAAGGGCGTCGCGAATTCCGGACAGGCGTTCGGCGACCCACTGACGGGCGAGATGAATATCGGTGCCCCAGTCGAATTCGACCCAAACGAGCGCGAGCGAAACCGCGGACGCACTACGCACCCGGCGGACGCCGGGCAGTCCGTTCATCGCGGATTCGACGGGAAACGTGACGAACTGTTCGACTTCATCCGCGGCCAACCCGCCCGATTCCGCGAGCACGACGACGGTCGGCGCATTCAATTCGGGGAACACGTCCACCGGCATCTTCGGAAGGCGAGCGACGGCGTACGCGACCAGCGCCATCGCGAGCACGACGACGAAGGAAGCGCGTCGGATGGAGAAGGCGATAAGTTGGTTCAACATGTGCGCGTCCGGGAGCACCCGCTACTTGTCGCCCTCGTGGAACGTACCGTCGGGATGGAAGTGACCTCCCTTGGTGATACTTCCGCTGGTCGCGACGAGAAGTTGATGGACGCCGTCGGCGACGATTTCGTTTCCTTCCGCCACCCCGCTTTGAACCACGACCCATCGCCCGTCGTTCGGCCCGAGGTCGGCTTCGACACGAATCGCCTTGTCGGGATCCGCGGGATCCCGACGGAAGAAGACCGCCGTCGTTCCGTCCTTGACGATGCAACGCAGAGGAACCGCCAACGCATCGTCCGCGGCTTCGGACGTTTGCGTGAGTTCGAGGAAGGCGTGCGCACCGGAACACGCCCAAGCGGGAAGGGCGTCGGCGGACTTCGGGCTCAAGAGCACATCGAAGGTTCGCTTCGAGGCTCCCGCGACGGGAGCGATGGACACGTCACCGACGACGGTCGCACTCGGTGCTCCGCCTTCCGTCGGCCTGACGACGACTCCCCGCGATACGCCCGCGACCTTTTCGAGATCGCTTTGGAGCAACGCCGCTTTGAATCGAAGCCGCTCCGGCTTCACCACCGTGACGACACCCGCGCCCTCAGCGACCACGGCGCCCGACATCGCGTCGACCGTTTCGATCAGTCCCGCGTCGGTCGCCTTGACGACGAGTCGTGCGAGCGATTTCCACCTCGGCAGCGCGGGCGTCTCCTTCGAAACGGCGGTCAGTTCAGCCGTGGACATCCCGCTGAGCGCCGACGCCGCATCGAGCAGAATGGCCGTCCGCGCGTTGCCGGCGTCCACTCGGTTCACCGCTTCGATGCGCTTCGCCCGAAGTTCCGCCTCCCTCGCCGAGGACTCGGCGGCTTTGATCTTCATCTCGACCAACGCCGCCTTCGCGGCGGCGATGTCGTCCTCACGGGCACCGCCCGAGGTTCGAAGCCCTTCGAGCAGCGCCACACGGGCTTTGAGCACGTCGATGCCCGTACGGACTTCGACGACGCGGACGGATTCGGCAGCGATCATGGCGTCGACGGCCGTGATGTCGGCCGAGGCCGCCGCGATGCGGGTCTCGTTGTCGACCAAATCCGACTTCACGCGACGCCACTCCGGACCATCGATGGTGAACAGAGCCGTTCCCGGCTCCACGGTTTGAAAGCGGGTCACGAGAATCTCGACCGTCCCCGCCATCCGCGCACCATAGGCACGTTTGCCGTCCTCGGGGATCTCGAAGACTCCGGGCAACCGTACGGTCTTCGCAACCCGGCGGGTCTCGACCTTCGCGAAGGTCATCCCGAGGTTTTGGCGAACCGTCGCGTTGATGTCGATGCGATTCGTCGGTGCGGCGGCTTCCGCATGTGGATGATCATGCGCGGAGGCTCCACCTTTACCGCAGGCCCCCGCAAAAAGAGCCGCCGAGCAAACGGCGGCAAGCCACCGGCGTCGCGCACCCGTCCGATCCCGATGCGTCGTCATGGGCGATCCTCTCCGATCAACGTGTTCGTCGGGTTCGACGCGGGGCGCACGGACCGCGGCCCGACCCAACGTCGCACCGTGTCGGCGGCGGCGGCTTCCGCGTTCCGGGCGTCGATCAACCGCAGTGCCGCATCGACGCGCGCCTTGACGGCCTGCATCGCGAGTACCGCGTCCACCCGTCCGAGATCCGCCATGCGCTTTACATCCGTCACTTGCGCCTCGGCGAGCGGGATCACCGAATTCTCGATGCGCTCGCGACGACGCGACGCCGCCGAGGCGGCGGCCCGTGCCGATGCGACTTTGGATCCGACGGATGCGCACTCGGCCTCGAAACGGGTACGTGCGCCCTCGCGGATCGCCTCCGCTTCGGCGATCGCTCCGGCGTTCGCGTTCCACAGCGGAATCGGAATCGAGACGTCGAACAGGAATCGACGATCGCCTTGATCGGTGCCGTAACCCGGGCCGACACCGAGATCCGGGTACTGACGTCGGATCTCGAGTTCGAGGCGACGTTCGGCCGCCTCGTATTCCGCCGAGCGGAGGGCGATCTCGAGACTGCGCCGTTTCCAATCGTCACCGTCGTCGCCGACCGCGACGGGCCATCCTCCCGACGAGAACCGCGGTTCGGGTCCGGGCGGAAGTCCCATCAGGTCGCGAAGGTGCACATCCGCCTCCCGCTCCGCTTCGACGGCGTCCGCGAGATCCGCATGCAGAACGGCGCTCTCGAGTCGGAAGAGTCTCGCTTCGAGCCCGGACAACACTCCGGCCTCCGCCTGTCGCGAAGCGACGGTGCCGAGTGCGTCTAAAGAGTCGGCGGCGGTCCGCAAGAGTTCCACGCGGGCGGCGGCCGACGCCCTATCGAACCAGGCACGGCGCACGCGGATGCCCAAGTCCCATTCGAGGGCGGCGACGCGGGTTAGTTGGGTCCGGGTGTCGGCGTCCGCGGCGGCCCGCAGAAGCGCGAGGCGTCCCGAAATCGGCAACGTCAATCCGAGAGTCGGCCGCAAGACGTTCGGACCGATGCCATCCGCTCCGGAAACCACACGCTCGAAATCCACACCGAGAACGGGGTCATCCCAAACTCCGGCGTGTGCGGCGACGGCGGTGCGCACGGCGACGTCGGCACGTGCGACTCTCAGATCGCCGTTGAAGACGAGAGCGATGCGTTCGGCCTCGTCGGCGTCGATTCCGTCGGACGCATCGATCGCCGTCGGACGCGAGTCGGCACGCGCGGCGTCGAAGGCGACGAGGTCGGGTGCGCGCCGGGTCCATGCCTCGAAAGTCGCATCCAAGTCCAAGGGGCGAGGTTCGTAGGCCTTGCACCCGACGAGAAAAGCGACGGCGGCGCCGAGCATTCGCAGGCATCGTCGACCGCGGATCGTCCCGCGAACGCGGCGAGCCTCCGCGACGTTGCCGAAGATCGTCGTCAAAGAGAGAAGCCCGATTGAGGCGCCATTCGGGTGAAATCGTAGCAGCGGCGGGAGGCGCCGCGGGCGCCGGACGTCGCGGGCGCCGACAAGGTCGGCGCCTCCCCGACGAAAAGCGAAGGAGCCCGGCGACCATCGGTCGTCGGGCTCCAATCAAAGTCGGGGTGATAGGATGTGAACCTACGGCCTCTTCGTCCCGAACGAAGCGCTCTACCAGGCTGAGCCACACCCCGTAACACGTACCCGAAGCACCTTGCGGTACTTCAAGCGGGAGACGAGTTTACCCCGTCTCCCACCCTCCTTCAAATCGGCAGGTTCGCCCCTGCAACCGAAGGAAACGGGGGCGAAATAATCCGCCCCCGCCCGCGGATAAGGCCTCAGAGGCCCTTCGCGTTGTCGGCGAGGAAGGCCGCGACGCCGTCCGCGGACGCCGTCATGCCCTTCTTGCCCTTGTTCCAACCCGCCGGGCACACCTCGCCGTGCGTCTCGTGGAACTGGAGCGCGTCGACCATGCGGATCGCTTCGTCGATGTTGCGGCCGAGCGGGAGGTTATTCACCACCTGGTGCTGGACGACGCCGTTCTTGTCGATGAGGAACGTGCCGCGGAACGCGACGGCGCCATTGTGGACGTCGTAGTCCTTCGCGATCGCGTGCGTCAGATCGGCGACGAGCGGATAGCCCACCTTGCCGATGCCACCCTTCTCGGGAGGGGTGTTCTTCCACGCGAGGTGGCAGAACTGGCTGTCGATCGACACGCCCACGACTTCGCAGTTGCGATCGTGGAAGTCCTTCAGACGGTGGTCGAAGGCGATGAGTTCGGTCGGGCAGACGAACGTGAAGTCGAGCGGGTAGAAGAAGAGAACGACGTACTTCTTGCCCTTGTAGTCCGAGAGCTTGAAGTTGCCGTTGATCGAGTTGTCACCCATCACGGCGGTGGCCGTGAAATCCGGGGCGGGCTTGCCGACGAGTACGCTCATGATGACTCCTTGAATCGTTTGCCGCGGAACGCGGCGAGGGGGCCCGGGTCCCGCATGGCGCCGGGGACCCGAAGGCGGGGGGACGATAGCCGAGTCGCGGGCGGATTCCTACCCCGGCCCCGGGACTGCCGTTCCCGCGACGATTCGGGCCGTTTGCCCCCGACGGGTCAGGATCGCCGACCGTTGACGAATGCGACGGCCTCGTCGACGTCTTCCGGCGACCCGATGAACAAGGGACACCGTTCGTGCAACTTGGTCGGGACGAGATCGAGGATGCGCGTCGTACCGTCCGACGCCTTCCCGCCGGCTTGTTCGGCGATGTAGGCGAGCGGCGACGCTTCGTAGAGAAGCCGGAGCTTGCCCCGAGGATCCTTCTTCGAACCCGGGTACATGAACAGCCCGCCGTAGAGGAGATTCCGGTGGAAGTCGCCGACGAGCGACCCGATGTAGCGGGCCTGCCGTGGGCGGTAAGTCGGCTTGTCCTCTTCCTTCAGCCAGTCGATGTAGCGGCGCATCCCCGGCTCCCACCAACAGGTGTTTTGTTCGTTCACCGAGTAGATCTTGCCCCGCGAGGGCATCTTGATGTCCGGATGGGTCAGGAGGAACTCGCCGAGGGTCGGATCGAGCGTGAATCCGTTGACGCCGTGACCGGTCGAATACACGAAGATCGTGGACGAGGAATAGAGGATGTAGCCCGCGGCCACTTGGTTGTGCCCCGGCTGAAGGCAGTCCTGGTCCGTCCCGCGTGATCCGGGCGACACCTTACGGTGGATCGAGAAAATCGTTCCGGTCGGGATGTTCGCGTCGATGTTGGACGAGCCGTCGAGCGGGTCGTACATGACGACGTAATTGCCGGGCGTAAAGCGATCCGGGATGGGGATGATGCTCTCGTGTTCTTCCGACGCCATGACCGCGACGCGGCGCGTGTGGTCGAGCGACCGATACATCGCAATGTCGGCGAACACGTCGAGCTTCTTCACCTCGTCGCCGGAACTGTTCATCGCTCCGGCGCGACCGAGAATGTCGTTCAGTCCGGCACGGCGGACCTCCCGGGCGATCAACTTGCCCGCGAGGGCGATGTCGTAGAGGAGATTGGTCAGTTCCCCCGACGCGTCGGGATAGAGCGCCTGCTGCCCGAGGATGTGCCGCTCGATCGTCACGAGCTTCGTGGAGGGGGCCGGATCGATGCGCGTATCCTTCGTCATGGGGCTCTCGGTGTCGGCACCCATCCCCGGGACCGACAAAGACTTGTACGGACGGGACCCGCGAGGCGCCTCATTCATCCTACCCCACGGTTAGCATAGGAAACCATGACAGCGACGGTGACTCCCTCCTCGCTCCTCGGCCCCGCCGCCGAAGCCATCCGCCGACGCGTCGCCGACCGCATCGTCGGCCTCACGGAAGTCACGGATCTTCTTCTCGTCTCGCTCTTCTCCGGCGGCCACAGCCTCCTCGTCGGTGTACCCGGCCTCGCGAAGACCACGCTCGTCCGCGCCGTCGCCGACGCCCTCGATCTCTCC
The DNA here is from genome assembly GCA_903916245.1 of uncultured Planctomycetota bacterium. Lineage (GTDB taxonomy): Bacteria > Planctomycetota > CAIWVZ01 > CAIWVZ01. The sequence goes on from CAIWVZ010000145.1 coordinate 6,454, forward strand.
TTCAAACGCATCCAATTCACGCCCGATCTGTTGCCTTCGGACATCACCGGCGCGGAAGGGCTCGTGGACGACCCCGAAACGGGCGAACGCAGTTTGGTTTTCGTGAAGGGCCCGGTGTTCGCTCATCTTCTGCTCGCCGACGAGATCAACCGCACGCCGCCGAAAACACAGGCCGCCCTTCTCGAAGCGATGGAAGAACGTTCCGTCACGGTCGGCGGCGTCGTGCATCGTCTCGAAGCGCCGTTCTGCGTACTGGCGACCCAAAATCCGATCGAGCAGGTCGGCACCTATCCCCTGCCGACGGCCCAGCTCGACCGCTTTCTGTTTCTCGTCAACATCGACTACCCGGCGCGCGACGACGAAGCGCGCATCGTCAAGATGACCGTATCGCCGCCGCGTCCGGACACGTCGATGCCGCTCGTACGCCGCGACGACGTCCTCGCCGCGCGCGAAGCCATCCACGATCAATCGGCTCCGACCGGGGTGGTCGCCGAGGCCGTTCGCCTCGCGCGTCTCACGCGTCCCGACGGCGACGTCCCCGATGTCGTGAAGCGCTACGTCGAATACGGAGCGTCACCGCGCGCCGCGCAACAACTCGTCCGGGCGGCGAAAGCGCGGGCCGCCCTACGCGGAGTCCCGGCCGCGGAGATCGCCGACGTCCGCGCTCTGGCGCCTCACGTCTTCCGCCACCGACTCGTCATGCGTCCCGCGGCCGCCGTCGACGGCATCACCGCGCGTGACGCGGTCGACGCGATCTTGAAGCGCTGATCACTGATCGCACGCGCGGTCGATGCCCTTCGAGAACCCGACCACGAGCAACGTGATCACGGGCCACACCGCGACGATCAACGACGATCCGAGGTTGACGACCGTCAGTCCGAGAGTCAGTCCGCGCGGACCCTGCTCGAGCACCGAGCGCGCCTCCGCATCGAGCATCGCGGCGTCCGGACTCGCGAGAATCGCCTTCAGAAATTCCTCCGTCGCGGCGCGCGCGGCGTCGATGGGGCCGCTCATCTTCCACACCACGCCCGCGACGAGCATCACCATCACCGCCGACGTGAAGAGAAGAAGGAAACGGCCGATACGGCGCCGACCGAGCATCAACACGGCGCCGACGAGGAACGGCAAGTTGGAAAGAGTCAAGAATCCGAGAAGGGTCCCGACACCCGAGCGATTGAGTTCCGCACTGACGCCCAACATGGCCGTGATGAGTTCCTTCGAGTGACGGCGCATGAAGTCGTTCGCCGACTTGATGTGCTGACGTTTGGTTTCGTCGGGCTCGGCGGCGAGTTGCTGGGACTCCGCCTGGTCGAGCCCGTCCGTCACCATTTTCTCGAGCTGGACGGGATCTTCGCCACGGAGGGCCGCGATGGAAGCGACCGTGGTGAACCCGACCGCCTGAAAACACCCGCATCCGAGGGACCAAAGGATCGAGATCACCGCGACCACCACGAGCACGGCGGGGGTCGTCGTCGGGGGCGGCGGCACGTCGCCGAATCCGGATCCCCCCTGCTGCATCCAAGGGGGTGGCGTGGAACCTTGAGCGGGATCGGTCATGGTGTGCCGAGGCTAGCATGCCGTTCCCCGCGAGAAACCGGACGTTCCCGCACGGGAACGTCGTTCCGCCCCGCCGCGACGGGAATGCCCCGAAACCCCCGCCGTTCGAAGACACCCCGTATCACCGTCACGGCGGCACGGCCCTTGCTTGAGTCTCCGTGTCATCGGGCTCTTGCCGCCCGGTGACCGAACGACAACCCTGATTCCGTTGGAGCCTTCCGTGAACCTTCGAACGATCGCCGCCGTCGCCCTCTCGGTTTCGTGCCTCTTCGCCCAAAACCCGGCCCCCGCGTCGTTGATTCCGACGACATCGCGTCCGGCCGCCAATTGGCAGTACACCCGCGTCGGAGACTTGGACGGCGTCAAGGCGGTCACAAAGATCTCCGACCGGATGATTCGGGGCGCTCAGCCGGACGGTGCCGCCGGGATGGAATCGCTCAAGAAGCTCGGTAAGTCAAAAAGGTATGATCCTCTTTACGAGGCCACATTGTAGGTTCGAATCCTGCCCTGACTGCTAAATCCAGAAACACAATGGATACTCTGAATGAGATGAAACGGAGGAACCTTAGCGGAGTGTACATCTTGCACAAGTTTGAAGATGAAGAGAAAAAACAACCCACTTGCTTTGAGGATTGCCCCGTTGCAGTACAAGATAAGTGGTTAGAATCTCTTGAACTTGGGGCAGTTAGAAATCTTGCAAAGATTTTAGGGGGTGCATTAAGGGAGATTGGAGATCAATTTGACCTTGTTAATGACCATGACACCTACAAAAAGGACTAGCCAAACTCGGGAATTACTCTTGAGTATAATGCTTGATTGTTGATGCAAATGAAGCAAAAATGCATCATTATAGCTGCAATAACAATTTAATGAAGTAAAAAACCATCACGGTTATAAATCAAATGAAAGTAAAACTTTTGTCCATCACCCCCAATGCTGAGCATCATATTGTTGAGGTTGCTCGTGTATCTAGTTCGAGAAAGAACAAGAAACAAAACTACGAGTCCCTCATAAAGTATCTGATTGTTAATAAACACTGGTCTCCATTTGAGCACTCATACATGACGTTTGAGATAGAGACCAGCAAGGCTATGGCCATACAGCTTTTGAGGCACAGAAGTTTTACATTTCAAGAGTTTAGCCAGAGATACCAAGATGTAAACCTGCTGTCTGATGGTAGGGGTATATTCGAGCCGATTGACCTGCGATGGCAAGCTGAATCAAACAGGCAATCTTCTAATGAATCAATGAATTCTGCCGTGCTGAACAGCAAGGTGGATATGGTTCTCGCTGCTTGTGAACAGCTTTATAACAACCTAATCGAGTCTGGGGTATCTCGTGAGACGGCTAGGTTTATCCTTCCATTGGCCACAAAGACAACAATCCACATGACGGGTAGCGTAAGGTCATGGATCCATTTCATACAGATCAGAGACGACCGCCACGCTCAGAAAGAAATCCGTGTCATAGCAAACACGATCAAGCATATCTTTGCGGAACAACTTCCAGTCACGTCTAATTCTCTTAAATTCACGGTATGAAGTCAGTCATCTTCTTCTTGGGTCTTGCTGTTGTTTTCGCATCTTGCTCACCAACACAACAGGTAGCAAAGAACAGCAGGTACTATAAGCGTAAGCAATTGAATTCCTCTGGACCTATCTTTCCTGGTGAAAAGCCCTGTTGCGTTACATGTCTTGAGGTTAGATTCTAATGTCGTCACTGGTTGACATAAAGGGCTATAAAGAGAAGGGCATCAAGATAGATCCTAACGGGACACAGGGGGAAGCCCTTGAACTCCACGGTCTTCTTGTTGTCCTTCCCAAGATGCCCCCAAAGAACCAGATCCTATTTCACGACAAAAAGAAGTCTGAGCAGTACTGGACAAGATTGCCAGTACCCATAGAAATATCTAAGATAAAAAGTATAGACGAGTGGAACGAGAGGTCAGTGGAGTTTAAGGACAAGTATTCGTCATACATAGAGAATGAATTCGAACGCAGGAGAAACGGGTTGTGGTTCTACAACAACGGTATTCCAACATATATAACTGGG
>CAIWVZ010000146.1 GCA_903916245.1 uncultured Planctomycetota bacterium
CCACCACGGCAACGCGCTCGGAATCGATCCGTCGACTATCCGCTGGCCGCGTGTCGTCGACGTCAATGACCGGGCGATCCGTCGCATCGTGATCGGGCTCGGCGGCAAGGCCAACGGCGTCCCGCGTGAAGATCGTTTCGACATCACCACGGCCTCCGAGGTGATGGCGGTGCTCGCGCTGGCCGAAGGTCGCGAAGACCTCCGCGCGCGCCTCGGTCGCATCCGTGTCGCGTCGACACGCGACGGCAAGCCGGTCACGTGCGAGGACATCGGTGTCGCGGGGGCGATGGCGGCGCTTCTACGCGACGCGATCGAGCCGAATCTCGCACAGACGTGCGAAGGCGTCCCCGCCTTCGTCCACGCCGGGCCGTTCGCCAACATCGCCCACGGCAACTCGTCCGTCCTCGCGGATCGCATCGCGCTGAAGGTGGCCGACTACGTGTTGACGGAAGCCGGATTCGGCGCCGATATGGGTGCCGAGAAGTTCGTGCACGTGAAGTGCCGCCAGTCCGGATTGAAGCCTTCCGCCTGCGTCCTCGTCGCCACGATCCGTGCGCTCAAAATGCACGCGGGCGTCGGGAAGGCCGTCATGGGCAAGCCGCTCGACGACGTCTTCGCCCGGGAAGACGTCGACGCGGTCCGCCGCGGCGGCGCCAATCTGGCGAAGCACATCGAAAACATGCGGGCATTCGGACTACCCGTCGTCGTGGCGATCAACGCATTCCCGACCGACACTCCCGCGGAGAACGAAGCCGTCAAGGAAGTCGCCTTGGCGGCGGGAGCGAAGGACTGCATCCTGTCCACCCACTTCGCCCACGGCGGTGCGGGGGCGCAAGCGCTCGCACGTGCGGTGAAACTCGCCGCCGACGAAGGCGCACCCGATTTCCGCATGCTCTACGAGGCGTCCACGCCGCTCGTCGAAAAGATCGAGACGTTGGCGAAGCGCGTGTACGGCGCCGACGGGATCGACGTCGCTCCGGCCGCCGCCCGCGACCTTGCGGCACTCGAGAAGGACGGATTCGGTCACTTGCCGATCTGCATGGCGAAGACGCAGTCGTCGCTGTCGCACGATCCGAATCTCATCGGTCGCCCGACGGGGTTCCGTGTCCCCATCCGTGAGGTACGTCTGATGGCCGGCGCCGGCTTCGTGACCGTCTTGGCCGGCGACATCATGACGATGCCGGGCTTGCCGTCGAAGCCCGCGGGGCTCGCCATCAACGTGGCGGCCGACGGCACGATCTCCGGGCTCTTCTAGGCCAAATCGGCCGCGCGTGCGTCTCGGGCGACGAGCGTCGCGCGACCCTCCGACAGACCCGCCCACGCGCCTTCGAAGGAGAGCGTGACGAACGTCGCCGGGGCGAAGCCCGAAGGGAGCGCCCCCGGTCCCGCGAGCGCGTCGACGAGCTCCGAGATCGTGGGGTTGTGACCGACGAGCAGAAGATTCTCGACCGTGGGATCCGTTCCGAGAAGCAGGTCGATCACGCCTTCGACGCACGACCGGTAGATCGCGGTCGGCCAAAGGACGGGAAGATCGGACGGGCGGCACGCGAGAAGAGGGGCCACCGTTTCACGGGTTCGCAACGCGGGAGAACACACGACCGCGTCGATGCGCAGCGCGGCCGTGTGGGTCGCGAGCGCCGTCGCTTGTCTCCGTCCGCGCTCGCTCAGCGGGCGGAGGTCGTCCGATTGACCTCCGCGGGCCGAGACCGCTTCCGCGTGCCGCAACAGGTGGAGCGTGCGGATCACCGCCGGTTCAATCGGCGTAGCCACCTGAGGATCTCGAAGTAGATCCACACCGTCGTGACCATGATGCCGAGGGCGGCCGTCCATTCGAGACGTTCGGGCGCGCCGGATTCTTCCGCGCGATCGATGAAGTCGAAGTCGAGAATGAGGTTCAGCGCGGCGATCACGATGATCACGCCGCCGATGGTGAGGTCGAGAGCGAGATTCGTCCCGGTTTCCATCGACCAACCGCCGACGTTGAACATTCGCAGCAGCATGTTGCCGAGGTAGAAGAGCGCCACGGAAATCGTGGCGATGGTGACGACTTTGCGGAAGGTGCCCGTCGCTCGCAGGAGCCCCGTACGGTAGAGCACGAGCATCGTGAGCAGGGTCGCGAAGGTGGCGATCACGGCTTGAACGACGATGCCCTGAGTCTTCGCCTCGTAGATCCAACTGACCGCTCCGAGGACGAAGCCCTCCGCGAGCGCGTAGACCGGGGCGGCCCAAACGACGTGGCGCACGGAGACGGCTCCGACCCAGGCGCAGATGAACGCCACGATGGCGCCGCCGATCGCGATCGGGAACGCCAAATCGCCGCGGCCGCGATCCAACTGGGTCCATGCGGTCGCCGCCGTCAGCATGGCGGCCACGAGCATGAGGGCGCACTTCACGATGGTGCCGCGCGCGGTGAACGGCATCGACGCGTCGGCCTCCCGGGCCAACGAGGAAAACCGCTTTTCGTCGAGAAGGGGGCTCTTCGATTCGGACATGACGAGACTCCGGGGCGGGGGGCCCTTCGTCACTATACGTGTGGGCGCCCCTTCCCGCGGGGCGTTAGACTGCCGCGCCATGTCCGTCGTCAATCGTGCCGCCGTCGTCGACGGGAATTTCACCCGTCTCGTATCCGAATGGTCGTCGCCGTTGCCCCCGCCGCGGGACCGGGATTTGCCGGTGCTCGAAGGCGGGCGGCTGACCGGCCACCGTTGGATCGAGCTTTTCGCCTCCCAAGTCGAATCCCGCCACCTCGACTACGAGGCGCGAAACCTCAAGTCGAAGAACAAGGGCTACTACACCATCGGGTCGACGGGGCACGAGGCCAACGCCGCCGTGGCGGCCGCCTTGCGTCCGGACGATCCCGCGTTTCTCCACTACCGCTCCGGAGCCTTCTTCCGCGAGCGCGCCCGTCAGGTCCCCGGGGTCGATTCCTCCCGCGACGTGCTTCTCGGCATGGTCGCGTCTTCCGACGATCCGATCTCGGGGGGGCGGCACAAGGTCTTCGGCTCGAAGCCCATGTGGATCCCGCCGCAGACGTCCACGATCGCGTCGCACCTCCCGAAGGCCGTCGGGGCCGCTCTCGCCCTCGAACGGGCGAACGCCCTCGGACTTCCGCTTCCGGTGCCGAACGACGCGATCATGGTCTGCACGTTCGGCGACGCGAGCGCCAACCACAACGTGGCGGCGGGTGCCGTGAACACCGCGCTGTGGGCGTGGCACAAGGGCGATGCGGTCCCCGTACTGTTCGTCTGCGAAGACAACGGCATCGGCATCTCGGTTCCGACTCCCGGGGGATGGATCGAAGCGGCCTACGGTGACCGCGAAGGCCTCGCGTACGTCGCCGCCGACGGTCGCGATCTCGCCGAGGTTTTCGAGGCCGCCACCGACGCGGTCGCTTGGTGCCGGGAAAAGCGCCAACCCGTGTTCCTCCACATCTCGACGGTCCGCATGCTCGGTCACGCGGGCTCCGACGTGGAAACCGAATATCGCACCCGCGAGGAAATCGAGGCGGTCGAGGCCCTCGACCCCCTGCTCGAATCCGCGCGGTTCGCGATCTCCTCCGGCCTCATGACGCCGAGCGAGGTGGCGGACCTGTACGAATCGACGCGCCGCCGCATCGCCGCGCTCGGTGCGGAGGTCGTCACGCGCCCGGTCCTCACCTCGGCCGAAGAGGTCGTCGCACCGCTCGCGCCCTATTCGCCCGAGCGCGTCGCGGCCGAAGCGGCGCGTGCGCCGACGCCCGAGGTCCGCGGCGCGACCTTCGGCGGTGAGGATCGTCTCCCCGAAAAGCAGAAGCCGCGCCACCTCGCCGTTCTCCTGAATCAGGCGCTGCACGACACGTTGCTCAAGTACCCGGAAGCGTTCCTCTTCGGCGAAGACGTCGCGAAGAAGGGCGGTGTCTATCACGTCACCGACGGTCTCTGGGATACCTACGGCGACCGGCGCGTGTTCAACACGCTCCTCGACGAGACGTCGATCCTCGGTCTCGCCATCGGCGCGGCGCACCTCGATCTTCTTCCGCTCCCGGAGATCCAGTACCTCGCCTACTACCACAACGCCGAGGATCAGATCCGCGGCGAAGCCGCTTCGCTCCAGTTCTTCTCGAAGGGGCAGTTCCGCAACGGCATGGTCGTCCGCATCGCGGCCCTCGGCTACCAAAAGGGTTTCGGCGGGCACTTCCACAACGACAACTCGATCGCCGCGTTGCGCGACGTTCCGGGAGTGGTGATCGCCGCTCCGAGTCGCGGCGACGACGCCGTCGGGATGCTGCGCACCGCCCTCGCATCGGCGAAAGTCGACGGCCGCGTCGTTCTGTGGCTCGAACCCATCGCGCTCTACATGACGAAAGACCTTCACGAGGACAACGACGGCGGGTGGCTCTGCCGCTACCCGGAGCCGGGCGTCGCGGTCCCGTTCGGGAAAGCGCGCGTCTGGCCCTGCGAGGGCAAGGCCGACCTTTCGATCGTGACCTTCGGAAACGGCACGTGGCTGTCGTTGCGCGCGGCCCGCATCCTCGAGCGCGACCACGGCATCCGTGCGCGCGTCACCGATTTGCGTTGGTTGAACCCTCTCGACGTCGACACGTTGAAGGCCGAGGCGGAAGCGACGGGCCGCGTGCTCGTCGTCGACGAAGGGCGCAAGACCGGAGGTCTCTCCGAAGCGATCTTCACCGCGATCATCGAAGCTTGTCCGCGTCCGCCGAAGATGGCCCGCGACGTCGGCGCGGATACCTACATCCCGCTCGGCAACGCGTGGAAGTACTGTCTGCCGTCGGAAGCGTCGATCGTCGAGAAGGCGCGGGCGCTCGTTCGAGGATGATGCGATGACGTTGTACCGAGGAACTTTCGGCGCCCTCTCCGTTTTCGCCGCGTCGTTGTGGTTCGGTCTTCCGGCGACGTCGACGCCGCAGGATGCGGTCGGTCCGCACGGTGCCACACCGATCGACGTTCAAGAGCGCCGCCTCGATGCGCTCCGGATCGGAGACGGATCGGCGGTCCCTCGCGGTGTCGATCCCGAGATGTGGAAGATCCACCAACCGGAAGACAACGCGACCGATGCCGCCCGCGTCGCCCTCGGCCGGAAACTGTTCTTCGACGCGCGGCTCTCCCGCGATGCGAGCGTGTCGTGTGCGACGTGCCACGACGTCGCTCGCGGATTCGGGGATGCGCGTCCGGCATCCGAGGGAATCGACGGTCAAGTCGGTCGACGCAACGCGCCTCCCACGATGAACCTCTTCGCGGTCGCTCCCGCCTTCTGGGACGGGCGTTCGCCCACGTTGGAACACCAGGCGATCCAACCGCTCATCAATCCGATCGAAATGGGGATGCCGAGCCACGACGCCGTGGTCGCGAAGCTGAAGGACATCCCCGACTACCCGCCGTTGTTTCGTGCGGCGTACGGTCGCGAACCCAATATCGCCGACACGGGCCGCGCGCTCGCAGCCTTCCAAAGGATGCTCGTGTTCCTCGACGCTCCTTTCGACCGTTGGCGAGCCGGTGTCGCGGACGCCCTGTCGGACTCCGAGCGTCGCGGATTCGCCCTCTACGAAGGAAAGGCCCGCTGTGCGACGTGTCATCCGTTGAACGCGTCGCAGCCGGTCGGAACCGACAACCTGTTCCACAACACCGGCGTGTCGGCCGACAAGCGCGACTTCGAGAAACTCGTACGCAAGGTGCTGCTCGCTCTCGACTACGGCAATTCCACGGCGGACGTCGATCATCTCGCCCTCGCGACGGACATGGGCGAACTCGGGCGATTCGTCGTCACGAAGCGGCGCCACGACATCGGGGCGTTCCGGACACCGCAGGTGCGCAACGTCGCGGTGACCGCTCCCTACATGCACGACGGATCCATGGCGACTCTTTGGGACGTCGTGGATCACTACAACAAGGGTGGCGTGGACAATCCGTTCCTCGACGGCGGCATCGAAGCACTCGCGCTTTCCGAGACGGAGATCGACGATCTCGTCGCCTTCCTGTTCGCACTCACCGACGACCGCCTCGCGGGGCCGAAGTCGACGGCCCGAGATGCTCAGTACGAGCGATCTCGAAAGGTGCGCCCGTTCCGCGACGCCGACGCCGCCGCGCGTCGGCGATCGGGGTTCGAGTCGCAGGTCTTCGGCGGGAAAGACGACGGAAAATGACCGGCCCCGATTCCGCGCGTGCGATCGACGTCGCGAGAGTGGATCGGCGATCGTTTCTCCGCGTCGTCTCCGCGGGCGTCGTGGGACTCTGCGCCGGAGGGACGGAGCCCTTCGCCGCTCCCGCCGCGTCGTCGCCGGGACGGGTCGACGCCTTCCGCTTCGCCGTGATCGCCGACGCGCACCTGTCCGTCGATCCGAGGAACGACCGCGCCGAGAAGGCGCTGCTGCGGGCCGTCGCGGAAGTGAACGCGATGGACCCTCAACCGGATTTCGTCGTCTTCGGCGGCGACCTCGCACGGGACGGCCGCAAAGATGCGCTCGCCTTCGGCGCCCGCATTCTGAAGGCGGTCAAGGCTCCCGTCCGGATGGTCGTCGGTGATCACGATCGGCATCTCGACGGCGGCGCCGCCTGGCGGGGTTTGTTCGGCGACGAGGAATATGCGTGGACGCACAAGGGCGTGCGTTTCGTCGTCGTGAACGGCGTTCGCCGGGTCGGAGAAGCGACGTCCGCCGCGACGCGCGACCCCGCGCCTCCCGGTCCACTGCATGCCGACGATCGTCGTCGGGCGGCGTTCGAAGTGGGGGAGGAAGGGCGTGCCCGGCTCGCCGTCCATCTCGCGGCGGTGACGAAGGAAACCCCTGTCGTCGTTCTCTCGCACGCTCCGCTCTACAAATTGCATCGCGGTTGGAATCTCTGGACCGAGGATGCCGAGGCGGTTCACGCGATCCTCGCTCCGTTCGAAAACGTCACCGTCGTGCATGCGCACGCCCATCAGCCGCTCGCGCATCGGATCGGGACGATCGATTTCCACGGGATGATCGCGACGGCCTTCCCGTTGCCGCGCCCGCCCGAGGGCGTGCCGTCTCTTTCGTTCCCGATCGATCGCCCGAATCCCTTCAACCCCGCCGACGGATGCGGCATCGGGTGGGTGCGGATCGCCGCCGACGGAACCGCCGACGCGACCCATGGGTTGTGGAATCGCGAGCCGATCACCGTGACGGGTCGCTACCTGCGTCGTGCGGGTACGGAGGATCGGCCTCCGCGCGCGCGGCGCCCGTCCTACTGAGGAGTCTCGACGATGGCGATGAAGACCTATCTGATCGCGATTTCGATCGTCGTGGGCGTCTCGGCGTCGCAGTGGCCGACGGGATCGGGGGCCGACGCGGAGACGCGCCGCGCGTTCCCGTCCATTCCGAAGCCTCACGACAACCGTGACGTCGTGGTCGACGGAAACTCCACGGCTCCCGGTTCCTACGGCGGGTACTCCGCCACGGACGTCGCCGCTTGGGAACGTGAGACGTACAAACTCGTTCTCGAAGGGGCGCGCGTCTTTCACGATGCGACGGCGATCGGGAGCGATATCGGCGTGTCGTGCGGGACGTGTCACCCGGACGGGTCGGGCACCCATCCCGAGACGTACCCGAAGTATCAGGTGCAAATCGGGCGGGCCGCCCTCCTTCGGGACATGATCGACTGGTGCTCCCGCCAATCCGCGCGCGGTGCGGCGCTCGGCGCCGACGACCCGCGGACGCGGGCCCTCGAGGCGTATCTGACCGCGCAGCGCCAAGGCGCCACGATCCGCTACGGGAAACACTGACGGGGCCGTCGAGGCCCGAAGGGGCCGTCGCCCGAAACTCGGCGTCCGGCCCGGTGGTATCGTGCGGGGAATGCCCGACGTCGTCGATCACCCGCACTCCGCGCACGCCGCGACCCGCGCTCCGAAGCCGTGGGCCGACGTGATCATCCTCGCGCTCGTCGCCGGGGTGTTCGGGACGATTCTGTTTCAGGCCTCCGAATCGGTGCGGGATTTCCGCCCGATGGTGTCGGTCAGTCTCGAACCGTCCGCGTTGCCGCTCTACGCGTTGCGCTCGCTCGGTCGCGGACTCGCGTCCTATCTGGTGTCGCTGGCGGTCACGCTCGTGTTCGCGACGTGGGCCGCGCGCAGCGCGCGCGCGGAACGCATCTTGATTCCGCTGTTCGACATCCTTCAGGGGATTCCGGTGCTCGGCTTCCTGCCCGGACTCGTCCTCGGCATGGTCGCCCTCTTTCCCGGTTCGAATCTCGGCCTCGAACTCGCCTGCATCCTGATGATCTTCACGGGGCAGGCGTGGAACATGATCTTCGCCTACTACGGAGCGCTGAAGACCGTTCCGCCCGAATTGCGCGACATCGCGCGGGTCCACCGATTCACGCCGGGACAGGATTTTTCGAAGGTCGAACTTTCGTCGGGCGCGATCCCCCTCGTGTGGAACTCGATGATCTCCATGGCGGGCGGATGGTTCTTCCTGACGGTCAACGAAGCCTTCACGCTCGAAGGCCGCGATTTCCGGCTTCCCGGGATCGGCTCGTACATGAGCGTCGCCATCGATCGCGGCGACACGGGGGCGATGGTCTGGGCGGTGATCGCGATGACCGCCGTCATTCTCGCGACCGATCAGCTCCTTTGGCGTCCTCTCATCGCGTGGGCCGCGCGGTTTTCGCCGGACGACGCCGACGAGGGTGCGGCGCAAAGTTGGGTCCTCGATCTTTGGGATCGGTCCTTCCTCGCGAAGTGGATTCACCGCCGACGCATGCGCCGTCACGAAGATCTGCGCAATCTCGTGAAGGCCCGCGTGCCGACGGGCGGGCGCGAACGGGAAGCGCGGTGGGAACCCGAGGCCGAGCCTCTATTGCCGAAGATCCTCGCGGCCCTGCGAGTTCTCCTCGTTGTGGGACTCGTCGGATTGACCGCATGGGGCCTGCATGGGGCGTGGAAACTCCTCGGTCGCGTCGGCCCGAACGAATGGGGCGACGTCTTCCTTTCGATCCTCTGGACGTTCCTCCGAATCGCCGCCGCCGTCGTCTTGTCCTGCGCGTGGACCATTCCGGTGGGGATCTGGATCGGTCGACGGGCCAAGCTCCGGAAGATCCTGAGCCCCGTGGTTCAGGTCGTCGCGGCGTTTCCCGCGCCCATGCTCTTTCCGCTGCTCGCCGTTTTCATCGTCAATATCGGGATCCCGTTCGACGTGGGCTGCGTGATCCTCATGGTCGCGGGAGCGCAGTGGTACCTCTTGTTCAACATCATCGCCGGTGCGTCGACCCGCCCCGCGGAGTTGGACGACGTCGCCCGGATCATGGGTCTCACGGGTTGGCGACGTTGGTGGATTCTGGAAATCCCGTCGATCTTCCCGTCGCTGCTGACCGGCCTGATTACGGCCGCCGGCGGTGCCTGGAACGCCTGCATCGTCACGGAATTCGTCCGGTTCCAAGGGCGTACCCTTTCGGCGCCCGGTCTCGGAACGCTGTTGAATCGGGCGACCGTCGAAGGGAATTTCCCGTTGCTCGCAGCGGGTATCTTGGTGATGGCGGTCACGCTCGTCCTCCTGAACCGTTTCTTCTGGAAAC
>CAIWVZ010000147.1 GCA_903916245.1 uncultured Planctomycetota bacterium
GTCCTTGCCGAGCGTCCACGGGGCCGCGAGGGCTCCGCGCGATGTCAGCGCCTTCACTCCATGGATCGTCAGGCCTCGCGTGTCGAAGATCGCAACCTCGGCGTCTTCGGCGATCTCCATCTCCCACGTCGCGGTGCCCCGCAGGACGCGTGCGTCCATGTCGATCGTGAGAGCGAGGACGAGATGCCGTGTTTTCGCTTGCTCAGGAACTGCCGCGGAGTGGGGGTCTCTGAACATCGGGGTCAGCGTCTCGTGAGGCAGATACCACCGGCTCCGACGAGCTTCCCGTCGACGAGCCGATAGCGTTCACGCATCTTGCCCGTCCCGTCAGGATCGAGAACGAGTTCGTCTCCCGAGCCCGACCATGAACCCGGAGGCAGCTCGCCCGCGGGGCCGGAGATCTCGACGCGGCCGTCCTCCTTCAGGTGGATTTCCACGCCCTCCCCGTCGGCGAGCGCCCCCGTGACGACCGCGAGTTTCCCCGCGAACGCGGCGCTCGGGTCCGACGCCGGCGATCGAGAGGCGGCGGCTTCGGTGGCGGCGAGATCCGCCACCCACACGCCGACGAATTGCGACGGATGACCGCTCGATAAATCGCCGCATGCGGCGAGAACGGCCACCACGAGAGCGAGAACAAGACGCATCAGAGTCTCCGCAACGTCAAACCGACGCCGAAGAAGTCGTAGGACATGGTGTCGAACGTCAGGAGAGACTTGACGGCGGGAGCACTTCCCTTGACTCCGTTCATCTCGGTGGGCGTCAGCGTCAGTTCGGCGCCGGAGGTCGACCACGTTCCGCGCTGAGATGCTTCGGTCGGGACCAACACCGGCGGCACGGTCTTCGTGATCTTGAAGGTGTGCGAATACGTTTTGTCTTCCAAGATCTCGTACGTCACGTCGAGAGCATCGACGACCGCGGCGGCGGCCTGCGGCGTGCCCGCGGCGATGATCTCGTCGAGAATCTTCTTCGCGCCCGGATTGTTCCGGTAAGCGACCTCGAACGCCGAGCGCGCCGCGTCGCGATCGAGTGCCCAACGCCCGTAGGGCTTCGGAGACCCGGAGCACGCGCCGAGCCCGACCAACACGACCACGAGCAGGAGAATGGTTCGCATGGCAGGGGTGGCGGGAATTTCCGCTTCGCCCCCTAATCTACAGATCGCCGAGGCGTCGGGTCAAGCGATGTTTACGAATGTCGACGCAGGCGCGCAATCGCGAGCGCCGCTCGCACCGACTGCGCCAACCAGGCGCATCCCCCGATGACCACGGGCAACCAGTCGTCCTGCATCGGCGTTCCCACGCTCCACACCCAGACCGCACCGATCAAAACGGAAAACAGCGCAAACATGAGCGCCTGACGATGCGTCTCGAGAATCTTCGGAATCCGTTCTTCGAGCGGCTCCCGAAATCCATGAATGCGAGACCCGAGGGACGAAGCGAGAAGGAACGGCACTCCCGAACCGATGACCACCCAAAGCCTCCACGTCGACGCAACTCCCACGATTTCCTGAAGATTCGGCCCGAAGCCGCGCAGCGCCCACGCCGCGAGGACCAACATCGCCGCCACCGCCCCGAACGTCGCACTCCTTCGGGTCGCGGCCTTCATCGCATCGTCGATCGTCATGGCCATTGATGCTAACCCTCACGGCAACGCTCGTCCTTGGGGTCGCGGCCTAGAGGACGGATCGTGGGGTGGCGCATGGCGAACTCGGCCGTGCAGACGACTCCCTCGAACCCGACCCCACAACCTCCCGTCCGGCGCATCCCCCCCGGCCCCTTCGGCAACCCGCTCGTCGGGATCCTGCCGCGGCTCGCCGACCCGCTCGACCTCTACACGGATTCGTTCCGGCGCTACGGCGACGTCGTCCGCCTCCGAACGATCCCCACGCGGGCGTACTACATGGTCGCCCACCCCGAGGGCATCGAACACGTCCTTTCACGCAACGCGAAGAACTACCGCAAGCCCGACGCCTTCTCGAATCCCGTCCGAATGATCGCGGGAGACGGCCTCTTGGTCACGGAAGGCGAAACCTGGCAACGGACCCGACGTCTCATGACGCCGGCCTTCGCCCGAGAACGCCTCGACCGCATGTCGGAAGTCTTCATCCGGCTCGCGGAGTCGACCGCCGACCGCTGGGAGTCGATCGACCCGGATAAGCCGATCGACCTCGCCCGCGAAATGATGGGACTGACTCTCCGCATCGCGTCGGAAACGTTGTTCGGGGTCGACGTCCCCGGTGGCACGGACGCCTTCGCCGAAGCGCTGCGCGTGGGTTTCCACGAAGTCAACCTGCGGATGACGCGCCCGCTGCATCCGCCGATGTGGCTCCCCGTTCCCCGCATCCGTCGCTTCAAGGCCGCCCAACGCCATCTACGCAGCACGGTGCTCAGCATCATCGCCGAACGACGCGGCAGCGGCGCTCGTGCGAAGGACGACCTCTTGGGACGACTTCTGCAGGCGCGCGACTCCGAAGACGGGAAGGGACTCACCGACCTGCAATTGATCGACGAGTCGATCACGTTGCTCGTCGCCGGACACGACACCGTCGGCGCCGCGTTGGCATGGTGCTGGTGGCAACTGGGCCAACACCCCGAAGCGATGCGTCGGCTCCAAGCGGAAGTCGATTCCCTCGACGGTGGCCGTTCCCCGACGCTCGCGGATCTCCCGAAACTCCAGTGGACGCGTCAGGTGTTCGAAGAAACGATGCGTCTGCATCCTCCCGCATGGGGAGTGCCGCGCGAGACACTCGAAGACGACGAGATCAAGGGGTACCACATCCCCAAAAAGAACATCGTCACGCTGCTGCAGGTCGTGACCCACCGACACCCGGATTTCTGGCCGAATCCCGACGTGTTCGACCCGGAACGCTTCGCACCGGGCGCCGGAGAGGGCCGACCGAAGTACGCATATTTCCCCTTCGGCGGCGGTCCGCGCGCATGCATCGGCGCGGCGTTCGCGATGGCGGAAGGGCCGCTCGTCCTCGCGACTCTCGCACGACGCTTCGACGTCGCGTTGGTCCCCGACGTGAAGGTGGAGATGGACCCGACGTTCGTGCTGAAGCCGAAGCCGGGCGTCTTCGCCCGGCTTCGCAAGCGCCGATGACGGTCTAGGCGAGACCCTGTTCGCGCACGCGACGGTACGCCTCGCGGAACGGCAATCCTTCGTCCACCACCATGCGATTCGCGTGTTCCGCCGCACGCAGCGACGGGTCCATCGCGGCTTCCAACCGGTCCGCACGGAACACGAGACCGGGCACCGCGTGCGCCATGACGCGCGCGGTGGCGGCGACGCCTTCGATGCCGCGGAACAACGCCGGTTTGATCAACTGCCAATCGCGGTGATAGCCGGACGTCATCTTCGCGGTCACACCGAGCACCTCGTTCAACGCGGCGAAGGCTTCCGCGGTGCGACCACGCGCCAACTCGAAGACGTCCGGGTTGCGCTTCTGCGGCAGCATCGACGAACCGGTGGTGAAGGCGTCGGGCAACTTCACGAACGCGAATTCGTAGGTGGCGAAGAGACACAGATCCGCGGCCATCTTGCCGAGGTCCTGCGCGAGCAAGGCGGCCTCGAAAAGGGCGTGGGCCTCGGCCTTGCCGCGAGACACTTGGACCGCCGTCACGGGATCGTGAACTTCGGCGAAGCCGAGCGCGGCCGTGGTGTGGGCGCGGTCGAGCGCCACCACCGGCGCTCCGTATCCCGCCGCCGAACCGAGAGGGTTCTTGTCGGCGCGGCGCATCGCGGCGCGCAATCCCACGGCATCGTCACGCAGTTCGGACGCGAATCCGCCCGCCCACAGCGCCACCGACGACGGCATCGCGCGCTGTAAATGGGTGTAGCCGGGCATCGGGATGCGACCCTGCGCGGCGACCACCGCGTCGAGCGCCGCCGCGACCGCGTCGGCGTCGTCCGCCAACGATGCGAGAGCGTCCTTCAGCCACAGTCGAATCGCCACGAGAACCTGATCGTTGCGCGAACGGCCGAGGTGGATGCGGCGACCCGCCTCACCGCAGAGCGCCACGAGACGATTTTCGATCGCCGTGTGGCAATCTTCGTCGGTGAGTGCGATGGTCCAGGCGCCGCGAGCGAATTCTTCCGCGACGACGTCGAGAGCGCGGCACAACGCTTCGGCATCGGCGGACGTCAGGTAGCCCTGCTTCGCGAGCATGCGGGCATGCGCTTGCGACGCACGGCAGTCATAAGGAACGAGCCGCGCGTCGAGGCGATGATCTTCGCCCGCCGTGTAGGCCAAGATGCGGGCGTCGAGCGGTTCTCCGCGGTCCCAAAGTCGCGTCATGTCGAAGCTCCCGTCGCCGAGACGGCGACCCACCGACGCACGGCCGCCTCGTAGAAGCGGGCGCCGTCGAGAATCTCCGATTCCCACACCCATTCGTCCGCGCTGTGCGAGCGGGCCGTATCGCCGGGTCCGCACTTCACCGCGGGAATGTCCTTGAACCACACCCAGTCCGAAAGGCCGCGCGATCCATACGGCGCCTTGCCCGACACGTCGAGGGCAGCCTTCACGATCGCTTCCGACGCGCCCGTCTCGCGCGCGGCGAGCCGCGAACTGCGGAGTCGCAACTCGGAACCCTTCACCGCGGCGCGCAGTCGATCGAAGAGGACTTCAGGCGCTTCGCCCGGGTTGGTTCTCACGTCGATGTTGACCCAGGCGCGTCCGGGCACTTGGTTGCGTGCGGAACCGGCTTCGACAACCGTAGGTTCGAGCGTCACCGGCCCGAGCAACGGATGATCCGCGCCGAGGTCGACGCGATCGAGCGCAACCAAATCGGCGGCGACGGCGCGGATGGGATTGACGACGCCCATCGAACGGGCGTTCGCCGCATGACACGGGGTCGCACGCGCCTCGAGTTCGAGAGCGAGAAGCCCCTTTTGGGCCGTGGCGACGCCGAGGCCGGTGGGTTCACCGATGATGGCGGCCTTGGGATCGAAGCCGCGACGCATCAATTCGGGCACGGCGATCTCGGCGCCCTTGCCGCCCGTCTCCTCTTCGCACACGAGAAGGAGGACGAGCGTCGCGCCGGGAATACCGCCGTGCGCCGCGGCCCGCAGGAAGACGGACGTCATCGCAGCGGCGGCCGCCTTCGCATCGTTGCTTCCGAGACCGTAGACGCGACCGTCCACCACCTCGGGCGTCCACGGATCCCGCGTCCACGCCGTCCCCGCGGGAACGGTGTCGAGATGCGTGCACAGAACGATCGTCGGACCTTTTCCCGTCACGGCGAAGACGTTCTGACCAAAACGCACGGGCCGGGCTCCGCGCTCGCGGAGCACCGCCTCCGTCAAATCCATGACCGCCGCCTCGTCGTGCGACACCGAAGGCGTCGCAACGAGACGGCGATGGAACGCGAGGAGTTCCGCGTCGTTCATCAGGCGCCCGCTTCTCCGGAGTTCATGAGCGCGTCGAGACGCGCGTCCTTCACGTGGCCCTGTTCGGCGGGCGTGAGATCCCGCGCATCCATCACGATGAGCGTCCCCGCGCCTTCGTTCGTGAAGACTTCGACGAGGAGGCTGTCGCTTCCCCCGCCGATCACGTGGACGCGCTTCACACCGCCGTAGAGCGCTTCCTTCGCGGCGTTGACCTTCGGCAGCATTCCGGCATCGACGATGCCGCGTTCGACCAAGAGGTTCAAACCACGCACGTCGGTGTAGGAGATGAGCGACGAAGGATCGGTGCGGTCTTCGAGGATGCCGTTGGAATCGCTGAGGAAGACCAACTTCTCCGCGCACAGTTCGCGCGCGATGGTGGCGGCGACGGTATCCGCGTTGATGTTGAGGACGTTCCCCTCGTCGTCCGCCGAAAGCGGGCTGACCACGGGGACGAATCCGGCGTCGAGAAGGCTTTCTAGGACGGTCGCATCCACGGCGACGATGTCGCCGACGTGGCCGTAGTCGATCGTCGTGCGGACGTCGCCCGCAACCTTCACGCGCGCCGGACGGCGACGCGCGCGAATCAACCCACCGTCGAGACCGGAAAGTCCGACCGCCGGGAGATTGGTGGCGCGGCACGCCGCGAGCATCGCGGTGTTCACCGTGCCGTTCATCGTCATGACGGCGATGTCGAGCGTCTTCTCGCACGTCACGCGACGGCCTTCGACGAACGTCGGTTCCAATCCCATGACGCGGGACATCGTCGACGTCTGCGGCCCACCGCCGTGGACGAGCACGACGCGGATGCCGAATTCGCGGAGCACGCCGACGGCGTGCGCGAGTTCCTTCATGGCTTGCGGTTCGGCGCACAAGGCACCGCCCGTCTTCACCACGAACGTCTTGCCCTTGTAGAGGCGGATGTAGGGCAACGCGCGCTTGAGCGCGACCATGGTTTCCGAACGATCGAGCGGGTTGTTCACGAAATCACTCCTTGTCGACGAGCATCTTCCAGAGGACGGCCTTCTGGGCATGAAGACGGTTTCCGGCCTGCCGCACGACGACCGAACGCGGGCCGTCGAGCACTTCGTCCGCGACCTTCACGTTGCGGCGGACGGGCAGGCAGTGCATGAATTTCGCATCGGGGCGCGCGGACGCGAAGAACGATTCACGGATGCACCACGCTTCGCGCAGCGACGCGCGCAACGCGGCATCCGCCTCCGGATTGCCGTAGGCGGAAGGGGCGCAC
>CAIWVZ010000148.1 GCA_903916245.1 uncultured Planctomycetota bacterium
GAGACGTCGGGGCCGGGGCGATGCCCGTACCCTTCGCCTTCGTGATCTTGGGTTCGGCCTTGGGCGCTTCCGTCTTCTTCGGAGCGGCCTTCGCCGCCGACGCCGCCTTCGCGGGGGCCGATTTGGCTACCGCCTTCGGCGCCGCGGGCTTCGCCGCAGGCGTCTTGGCGGGAACCGCAGCCTTCCCGGGCACGGGCTTCGCCGGCTTGGGGGTCGCCTTCGCCGGAGCGGCCTTCACGGCCGGTGCCTTCTTGGCGGGGGCCTTGGCCTTCGGCACGGGCTTCGCGACGACGGCTTTCTTCGCCGGCTTCGAGGGCTTCGACGCCGCGGTCTTCGCGGCCGGTTTCGCGGCCTTGGCCGCGGGCTTTTTCGCTGTTTTCTTGGCGGTTGCCATGTGTGCTGTCTCCCGTCCGGACGCCGGTTCCTTCCGAAGCGGCGTCACCGTCCGCGGGGAGCCTACGTCGTCCTAGGATCCCGTCAACCTCCCCCGGATTCGGGAATCGGGGCAAGGAATCGCGCGAAGGCGTCGCGCAGGTCCGTCGGCAAGGGAATCGCCGAGAAGGCCTCCATGTCGACGCATGCGACGACATGGCGCACACGGGCCCGAATCGCCGTTTCGCCGACGGCGCGAACCAGATAGGTCAGCGAAACGCTGCTCGACCCCAGACGCGTGACGTGCATCGCGATGTCGAGGGTGATCCCGTAGGGCATCGGCTTCACGAAATCCGCGGCGATGTGCACGGTGGGAAAGCCGATCCTGCGCTCCGAAAGGATGACCGCGTAGTGCTGCCCGGATTGTTCCGCGAACCAAGCTTCGAGCGTCGAATGGCAGATGTGGAACAGGTTCGGGAAGTAAAGGATGCGTGCCCAGTCCACTTCGCCGAACGTCAATAGGAACTGTCGGTGGTACGGCTTCGGAACGTCCTGCATCACGTCGGGGTCCTCCGAGAGGCCTTCACGGACTCCTGCACGGCCTTGAAGGAGGGATGGGCGGCATCCCCCATCCAATCGAACACGCAGGCTTCGAAACACGTGGAAACGACACCGGCGGTCGCCATCCGGGCCTTCCCCGCACGGTCCCCGACGACGGTACCCGCTCCGACCGCGTCGAGTCCGAGGTGGACTCCGTACCCGACCGAAAGGAGATCGATCGCCGACTGCGCGACGCACACGTGGGTTTCGATCCCGACGAGCACGACGTCCGTCGCCTCGCTTGCCCGCAGCGCCGCGACGAACGGCCCACATCCCATCACGGAGAAGGACGTCTTGTCGAACGGCAGAGGGGCGTCGGCGAGCGCCGCCGCGATCGCGGCATGAGTCGGTCCGAGCCCCTTGCGGTATTGCTCGGTGGCGAACACGGGCACGCTCAAGAGGCGGGCCGCCTCGATCCATCGCACGACGGTCGCGACCAATGCCGCGGCGTCGGGAATCGACGGGAGAAGGCGCTCCTGCATATCCACGACGACCAAGGCGGAACGTCGTGGATCGAGAATCATCGGATGACGGGCGTCCATGTCCCCATCGTACGTAGAATGCGGGCTCATGGGGACCGACCTCGTCAAGCCCGGGCTCTCCTGGTCACGCTCGCGCAGCGCCGTATTCAACGCCTGCCGACGGCAGTATTTCTACAAGCACCATCTCTCGTGGGACGGCTGGAATCACGACGCCCCCGAACGACGACGTCTCGCCTACCGTCTCTCGAAGATGACGTCCTTCCCCTTCCTCGCGGGAATCGCGGCCCACGAAGCGATTCGACGGACGCTGTGCTCCGTCCGCGACGGTCGTCCTCTTCGCATGTCGTCGGTCGACGTGGCGCGCGACGTGATCAAGCGCGTGAAGGACGGCGCCGTCGGCCGCGGATGGCTACAACGCCCCAAGGCCTATCCGCCGCTCGAGGAGTACTACTACGACGGCAACCCGTCGCCGGAGGAACGCGAGCGTTGGTGGAAGGTCGCCAAGTCGTCGGTCGAAGCGTTCACCGCTTCACCGCTTTTCGCATGGATCCGCCGCAGCAATCCCGCCGACTGGCTCGCGGTCGACGAACCCGCCAACTACGACAACCCGGAAGTCTTCGAGATCGACGGATGTCGCGTATGGTGCCGCCCCGACTTCGCGATGCGTTGGCGCGATAAATGCCTCATCTTCGATTGGAAAACGGGCTCCCCGAAGGACGACGACCGCCGACAACTCCACGCCTACGCGCTGCATGCCCGAGCCTGTTGGGGCTTCGACACGTCGAACATCCGGACGGTGGCGGTCCACCTCGGCGAATTCGGCGTCCTTCGACGCGCCTTCAAGGTGACTCGGGACGCGCTCGACGCCGTCGAGGCGGATATCCGGGGCGAACTCTTTGAAATGCGGAAGGCCGAATCCGCAGGAGACGTCGAAGAACATTGGGCGTTGG
Organism: uncultured Planctomycetota bacterium; assembly: GCA_903916245.1. GTDB lineage: Bacteria > Planctomycetota > CAIWVZ01 > CAIWVZ01. The sequence goes on from CAIWVZ010000148.1 coordinate 2,405, forward strand.
CGACCGACGCGGCTGCCTGTACGCGCTGTTTCTTCCGAGAAATCTGCCCCGCGGTGTCCGCGGTTCCCGCGCACAAACGCACGGAAGTCCGTGAACGATTCACGGGCGAACCCGTCTGATTTTTGACGAAGCTCCCGATTCGGGGCATCATGGACGAGCCATGAACCTCCGCGACTTCGTGACCTTGGAGAAAATCCAACTCAACGTGAAGGGCCGTGAACACCTTCCCGTTTGGGATACCCCGCTGACCGACGACGACGTCGCCCGACTCGGGGATCCGGCCTACCTGGCGAAGCTCGAGGACGAGCACAAAGAAATGCAGGCATGGTCCCTCGCCCGCTTCGCCAACGCGAAGTACGAGCCGAAGGCCATGGCGAAACGCACGGGCATCCCGGAGCACCACATCTGGGCGTTTTGGGCCCTCAACGGGTCCCGCGGGCAGGGTCTCTATTCCTGATCAGGGATTCGTGCGACGCGCGAGCGACGGGTGGCGAATGATGTTGCCGTCGACGGTGTAGACCACGTCTTCGGCGATGTTCGTCGCCAAGTCCGCACAGCGCTCGAGGTTCTTGAGAACGGCGACCATGTCCATTCCCGGCCCCAGGTCTTTCGGATTCGCGCGGATCTGCGTCTCGATGCTCTCGCACAAGGTCCGATAGAGATCGTCGACTTCCTTGTCGGAACGACACACTTCGAGAGCTTTCGCCTTGTCGAGTTCCACCAAGGCGTCGAGCGACTTGCGCACCATGTCCATCGCGCGTTCCGCCAGATTGTGCATGCCGACACGCATGCCGGGCGTCGACCGATCGCGCAGACGCAGCGCGCGTTCGGCGATGTTGACCGCCTGATCCGCCATACGTTCGAGATCGTTGTTGATCTTGAGCACCGCCGCGACGAACCGAAGCGGAAGGGCGACGGGTTGGTAGAGGGCGAGGATCTTGAGGCACTCTTCCTCGGTCTCGACTTCGTAGAGATCGACGGCCGCGTCGCGTTCGATGACCCAGCGGGCGGCCGCCGCATCGTTCTGTTCGACGCTGCGCACCGACTCCCGAAGCATTTCCTCCACCATGGCACCGGTGGTCAAGATGCGCTTCTTCAGGACGGTCATCTCTCGATCGAAGTGCTTCGTCATGTCGATTCTCCCCAACGCGACCGAATCATCGTACGGACTTCGGACCCGGGCCCCAAAGGGGGCGCGCCCCTCCGATCGGCGGAGGAGCGCGCCCGAACGTCACGTCCGGTCGATCAGAAGATCAGCTGGAACTGGAGGCGGAAGCGCCACTCGTCCACGTTGGATGACGCGTTGACGGAGTGGTCTTCGACCCGACCGAAGTCCGCCTGCAACTTGCAGGCGTGCTCGTTCCAATACCAGCCGGCGGTGACCAACCATTCGGTGATGCCGTCCTTGGAGATGCTCGTCGACGCCGTGGTGTTGTCGAAATCCACCTCGCTCCAGCGGAATCCGACGTCGAACTTCTGCGGAATGATGCAGTAGCCGAGTTGGGCGAACCACCCGTCGGTGCCGATGTCGTCGTAGCTCGTCGTGACCGCGGGAGTTCCCGCCGTCGAGTTGCGCTGAGCGCTGTCGCGCCAGTGGGCTTCACCGGTGAAGAACCAACCGTCCCACATGGCGGTCAGGTCGACGCCGTAGGACGCCTGGGCGAACGTATCGCCGTCCGCGCGACGGTTGTCGTCGTCGTGGAACCATGCGTTCGCCCCGACCGCGAGAAGGAACGTCCCACGATCCTCTTCGGGGCGTAGGTCCGCCTGCGCGTACGGGACACCGCCCATGGGGTTCCACGCGACGCGGGCGTTGTAGAGGAGGCCGTTGTCGTCGTTGGCGACGTTCTCGCCCTCGAGATAGGCCGTTCCGGACATGTTGCCGCCGTTGAACGCACCGGCGTACCACTCGAACATGTCTTCCTTTTCGCCGCCCATCGTTCCCCACGCCGAAAGTCCCGGTGCCCGACCGGGAGCGAACCAGGCGTCGGTCGGGCCGCGATCCACGAACTCGAGACGGCCCGAGGACGTCATCTGTTGGCGCGAGTACTGGATCTTGTATTGACCGAACTTGACGTTCAGCGCCTTGTCGTCCGTCACTTGGTAGTCGACGTAGGCATCCTTCAGTTCCGCGAGCCGATTGGCGTTCGGCTTGGAGGAACCGAACTGCACGCCGTTGTAGGACGTGCCCGAAGCGCCCGTCGCCTGATCGCCCGCGACGTCGAATTGCAGTTCGTACTTGAGGCGCGGATCGAACGCCACGCCCTTGAACCACAGACGCATGCGGGGAACCGAGAAGTCGAGGCGGTCCTCGCCGGGATCCGCCGCGGTACCCGCCGGCGTTCCGTTGGTCTCGTTCTCGAACGCATCGTAGGTGAAGCGCGCCTGAAGACGACCACCGACGTTCAGGGAGAAGTTCTTGTCGGCAGTCGCGAACGTGAATCCGGAGCCGGGTTTGTACCCGACCTTGGGCGCGTCCTGAGCGACACGGGCCACCATCTCCTCGATCCGAGTATCGACGGCTTTTTCGACGTCGGCCGACGTCCGGAGTTCCTCTTCGAGGCGACGGAGTTCGCCGAACTCGGCGGCCGAAATCACGCCGCGGTTCTTCAAGATCTCGAGAAGACGACCTTCGACGCCCGGCGCGCCGACATCCTGGGCGGCCGAGGCCGAAACGACGACGGCAGCCGCCAACGCGACCGCCGCCGTTCTTTTTCCTTGCTTCATCATCGTGCGATTCTCCCCCGACCGAAGGGCCGGTTGATGAAGAATCGCACGTGATTGCAAAGACCGCGTTAAGGAAGCCTCAAGACGCGGAAAGTACTAGAAAGAAAGGATGAACTGCGCGCGAAGACGCCATTCGTCCGTGTCGGAACTCGACGTCGTGAAGTGGTTCTCGACACGGCCGAAGTCCGCGAGGAGTTTTTGCGAATGCCCGTTCATGTACCAGCCCGCGACGATCAGATACTCGCGCGAGGCGGTTCCATTTACGTTCGTCGTGGCGTTGGTTCCGTCGAAGTCGACGGCCGAATAGCGAACGCCGATGTTGAATTTCTGCGGAACCACGGTGTAGGAAAGTTGCGCTGTGTAGCCGGAGATATCGACGTCGTCGTTGGAAACGACGACGGCAGGCGTGCCGGTCGTCGCGTTGCGCTGCGCGTCGGAACGCCAGTGCGCTTCACCGGTGAAGAACCACCCGCTCCACATCGAGGTCACGTCGATACCGAAGGACGCGTCGTCGAACGAATCGCCGTCGGCACGACGGTTGTCGTCGACGTGATAGAACGCATTCGTACCGACCGCCAAGAGGAACTTGCCGCGCTCCTCTTCCGAACGCAGGTCGGCCTGCGAATACGGAACCGCTCCCATCGGGTTCCACACGGCTCGAGCGTTGTAGAGAAGACCCGAGTCGTCGTTGGCGACGTTCTCGCCCTCGAGATAGGCGGCTCCGTTGATGTTCGGGCCGTTGAAGGCGCCGACCGTCCACTCGAAAGCGTCACCCTTCTCGCCGCCCATCTGCCCCCATAGGGAGACACCCGGCGATCGGCTCGGTCCGAACCACGGGAAAATCACCGATCGATCGACGAATTCCATATCGAAAGCGGCCGTGATCGCTTCGCGCGAGTACTGGATCTTGTACTGACCGGCCTTCACATTGAACGACTTGTCGTCGGAGATCTGATAGTCGACGAAGGCGTCCTTCAACTCCGCCAATCGGTTCGCATTGGTCGTCCCGGAGTTCGAGAAGCTGACGCCACCGAATGACGTCCCCGACGCGGGACGCGCCTGATCACCGGCAGCATCGAACTGAACCGAGTACTTGAGCTTCGGATCGAACGCCGTGCCCTTGAAATAGATACGCGCGCGGCTCACGCCGAAATCGGTGCGATCGGCACCGGGCTCGGAGCCCGAGGGCGTCACCGTGTCACCGTCGTAGGCGTCGTACGTGAAGCGGATCATGACGCGCGCGCCCACCGTCATCGAAAAGTTCTTGTCCGCCGTGGCGAACGTGAAACCGGCACCCGGCTTGTACGACGTCTTCGGTGCGTCTTGGACGGCGCGAGCCACCATCTCTTCGATCTTTGCGTCGACGTTGCGCTCGAGGTCGGCGGAGACTCGGAGATCGGCTTCGAGTTTCTTGAGTTCCGTGTACTCGTCCGTCGTGATGACCCCGCGCGACTTCAGGATCTCAAGCAGGCGACCGTCGACGGTGGACACGCCCGCGTCCTGAGCGAACGCGGGAAACACCGCCAACGACATGCCGAGAAGAAACATGGGAGCGACGGGCAAGCGAAAACGCATCAGAGATCTCCGTTGGGCGAAAGTTCCGGCGCGTCGAGTCGATCCTCCGCGCCGTCGAGAAACTGTAGAAGAACGGAAAGGATCCCGAGGCGAACCGAAAATCCTGCCCGTCCCCGCGGGGCGAACGATGCGTCGGCTCGGAATCAGCGAATCACGCAGCGCGACCCCTGCCATTCGACCGTCGTGGCTTCCGTCGTCAGGTGCCACTTTTCGCCGACTCCTTCGATGAGGTCGCGCGTGGTGTAGGAGGGAGACTCGATCCGCACCTCGCTCGCGAGCGTTTCGACGCCGTCGACGAGCACACGCCAGTGATGCACGTCGTCGCGGCACTGGGTGTTGTAGCGGATCTTGATCGTGGGCATTGAGCAACCGTCCGTCGGGTACTCTAACCGCCCGGCCATTCCGATCCACCGTGGCGTCCGCCGCCGAAACGGGGACGCCTAGGAGATCACCCTCCGAGCGGAATCGACAAGCTGAACGTCGAGCCCCGGCCTTCGACGCTGGCGACGCGGATGGTTCCGCCGTGTTGCTCGGCGACGTGCTTGACGATCGCGAGGCCGAGACCGGTCCCCCCGAGCGAACGGGACCGCGCCTTGTCCACGCGGTAGAAGCGCTCGAAGATGCGCTCGATGTCCGCCGCGGGAATCCCGATGCCCGTATCGGTCACCCGGATTTCCACGTTCGCGCCTTCGCGGACGCAATGGGCGTCGACCCGTCCACCCGGAGCCGTGTACTGCACGGCGTTGTCGAGGAGATTGACGACGGCGCGCACCAGAAGATCGCGATCGCCGCGAACGCGCAAGTCGCGATCGGCGCCGGCGACGTGGATGACGACGCCTTTTTCCCGCGCCTTGTCCGCGACGGCGGCGGCGGATTCTCCGATGACGGACGCCACCACGATCGGATCGTCGTCGATGCGAAGCCCGCCCGACTCGACGCGCGACAGGACGAGGAGGTCGGTGACGAGGTGCGCGAGCGACTTCGCGTTGCGCTCGATCTTCCCGAGGAACGCCCGCGCCGTTTCCGGGTCGTCGACGGCACCGTCCTGCAACGTTTCGACGTACCCCTGAATGCTCGTCAGAGGCGTCTTCATCTCGTGGGACACGTTCGCGACGAAGTCGCGACGGACGGCCTCGAGTTTTCGGAGAACCGTGACGTCGCGAACGTCGATGACCGAACCGTCGTACCGCCCCGCATCGATGACGATCGGCGTCACCCTTACTTCGACCTCGCGCCGATGCCCGGCACCCACGCGGATCGTCGCGCCGACCGGTTGCAACGTCTCGCGCACTTGCCCGACGAGTCGCGGGAGATCCCCGTCGCGGACGACCTCCCAGTACGAACGTCCGATCGCGTCGTCCGCGAGTTCGAGGAGGCGTCTGGCTTCCGGATTCACGTGTGTCACGACGTCTTCCGGTCCGACGGCGACCAATCCGTCGGCCACCGAGTCGAGGACCTTCGCGAGTCCACGCTTCCGAGACTCGAGTTCCTCGATCCTGGTTTCGAGTTCGTCGGCAAGGCGATTGAGCGCGTTGCCCACCTTGGCCACTCCGTCGGCTCCCTCGTCGTCGACACGGCGGCTGAAATCGCCCTCGGCGATCCGCAGCGCCACTTCCGCCTGTTCCTCGAGACGACGGCCCATCCATCGTCCCACCACGGCACCGACCGAAATCGCGAGCGCCGAAACCACGAGAATACCGACGAGAGCCAACGCGGTCGCGGCTCCGACTTGTTCGACGAACGGGCCGAGGCGATCGGCGGCTCGGGCGAATCCGGAGCCGTCCGGAAGCGCCACCGCGCAATACCAGTAGGGTTCTCCGGTCGTGGAACTACGTCGCGTGTCGAATCCGATGCCCGCACTCCGAGCGTCGACGATCTCTTTCCGATTCCCGTGATTTTCCATCGAAGCCGGATCGCCCGACGAATCGGCGAGGACCCTGCCGTCCTTCGCGACGATGGTCAGCCGCGTCGCGGTGACCCGAGCGATTTCCGACACGATGCGCGCGAGATCCGCGTCGTCGGAAGCGGCCACGGGCTTCGCGGCGAGTTCCGCCAAACCGCGCGCCTTCAACGTGAGGCGAGCACGGAGATCCGTTTCGAGTTCCGAACGGATCTTCGACTCGAGGACGATCGACGAACCGAGCGTGCACAGAAGCACGACCGCGGTATAGGCGATGAAGAGTCGACTTTGCGCCAAGCGCGGTCAGTCTAGCCGACGCTCGGAAGCCCCACAGGATGGCTTTCGAATTTGTAGCCCACGCCCCGCACGGTCACGA
>CAIWVZ010000149.1 GCA_903916245.1 uncultured Planctomycetota bacterium
TCGGCGAGGATCCCCGCCAGTTCGGCCCAATGCGACGGTGCGAGCGACGAGGAGTCGAGGGCGAACGGAGCCCGCACGTGGAGCCGCGCGAGTCGAGCCACCTCGGGGACGGCCTCGAGCACCCCCTCGCGAAAGCCCTTGCCTCCGGGGAGCATTCCGAAGGTTCCTCCGGTCGTGATGAGAAGAATCGATGGGAGCGTCATGGGAGGAAGGAGGGAGCCCGAGGGGCGTCCCACCGTTCTAACTTGAGGGCGGGAACCTCCGAAACCGATCCTTTCTTGGATGTGCCCTTCCCCCTACGATGGGACAACCCGCGCAAAGGCGATTTTCACCTCCATGACCCTCCTCTCCCGCCTCGTCCTCGTTCTCGTCACCGCGGTCTCCTTGACGACGGCCCAATCGTCGGTCTCCGACAAGGTCGACGCGCTGATCGCGAAACTCGAAAAGACCGACCGCAACGACGCGTGGCGCGTCTCGGCGGAGATGGCGCGCCTCGGCGACCCCGCGGTCCCGGTCCTCGAAGCCAAGATCGAGCACCCGAACCCCATGGTGCGCCTCGAGATCGCGCGCGCCCTCGTCATGCTTCGAGACAAGGACCGGGCCGCCAAGGCGTTGGTCGCGATCATCCGCGACGCCAAGGAACCCGAAATCCGGATCGCCGCCGCCGACCTCCTGACCGAGCGCAACATCGAGGAAGCCGCGAAGGACTTGGGCAAACTCCTCGCCGAACCGATGCCCGCGACGGTCAAGGCCCGCGTCGCCCGCGCGACGTTCGCCCTTTCCGACGACCACGCCCGCGACGCCAAGAAGGAACTCGTCCGTCTCCTCGGCGCGAGTGAATCCGAGGCGCGCTTCGCGGCGGCGCTCGCACTCGCCGAAATCAAGGACTTCGACTCGGCCAAACCGGTTCTCGAAGAACTTCGCAACGAGCCGTCGGAACGCGGTCGCCTGGCGGCGACGCATCTCGCGCTCGCGAACTACATCAACCTTCTGCAGAAGTCGTGGGGCTCCGAAGCGCCGAAGGCCGACGACGTGCGTGCGCAGCTCGATGAGATCATCGAACTCGTGAAGGCCGTCCACAACGAGGGCGACAAATTCAACGACGACGAACTCCGCGAATACGCGGCGAAGGGACTGCTCGAACGCCTCGACCCCTTCTCGACGTACTTCACGCCGAAGGAACTCGCCGACTGGAACTTCGACCTGAACCCGAACTACGCGGGCATCGGCGCGTACGTCAACCTCGACGAGAACAACCGCATCTACATTTCGCGTCCGATCTACTCCGGGCCCGCCTATCGCGCGGGACTCCAATCCGGCGACAAGATCCTCAAGGTCGACGGATGGGATACCGCCGATCGCGCGCTCCAGGAGACCACCGCCCGTCTGAAGGGTCCGGTCGGGACGACGACCAAGGTCGAAATCTGGCGCAAGGGTTGGAAGGAACCCCGCGAGTTCAGCATCGTGCGCGAAGCGATCCAAATCCCGACCGTGCTCGGCGACATGCTCCCGGGCGGTATCGGCTACGTCCTCATTCGCACCTTCGGCGGCGAAACCGGCAACGAGATGGAAGTCGCCCTCGAAGACCTCGAAAAGAAGGGGGCGAAGGCGTTCATCGTCGACCTGCGCGACAACGGCGGCGGCTACCTGCGCGCGGCGCAGGAAATCGCGGGCAAGTTCCTCAAGGGTGAGCAGGAGATCTGCTACTGGGAGGGACGCAACAAGAAGGTCGCCCCGCGCCGCTCGCTGACGACGCTCGAACCGGCGAAGGTGCGCACGGCGCCGCTCGCGGTGCTCGTCAACGGCAATTCCGCGTCCGCCTCGGAAATCGTTTCGGGAGCTTTGCAGGACCACAAGCGCGCGACCGTCGTAGGTACGCGCACGTTCGGCAAGGGATCGGTGCAGAAGGTGTTCCCGATGCGCACGGCGCCGGGAGAACCGTTCGTCGACGCCAACGGCAACGAACAGTGGGACGGGGGCGAGCCGTTCACCGACGTGAACGACAACAAGGTGCGCGAGAGCGACGAGCCCTACACCGACCGAAACGGCAACGGCAAGTTCGACGCCCCCGAGCCCTTCACCGACAAGAACGGCAACGGCGCCTACGACGGTGCGCCCGAACTCAAGTTGACGATCGCCCGCTACTACCTCCCGTCCGGCCGCAGCATCCACACCGAACGCGACAAGACGGGCAAGGTGGTCGCGGAAGGCGGAGTCGTTCCCGACGAGATCATCTCGCCGAAGGAGCTCGACGGTTGGAAGGTCGAAGAGCTCACCCGCATTCTCGAAACGCGCAAACTCGACGACTACATCAACGACCTCGCGAAGAAGTCGCCGGAGCTGATCGCGCGCAACGCCGCGACCGACAACTTCGACGCGGCGAGCTATCCCGAGTTCGATGCGCTCATGAAGTCGCTCGAAACGCCGCTCCCGAAGGACGACGTGCGGTGGCTTCTGCGTCGCGAAGTCCGCAAGAAGGCGCAGGATCTCCGTGGCCGCGAAATGGTCGCTGACTTCCAGGACGACCCGCAGGTCCAACGCGCGATCGCCGACCTGCTCGGATCGATCGGCGTCGACCTGAAGTCGGTGCCCGATTACGCGATCTTCGCGGATAAGGTGCCCGCCCCCGAGAAGGAAAAGACCGCGGCGAAGAACGGCGCGAAGAAGTAATCGCTCCGAAAACGAAAAACGACGCTTCCGGAGCCCCCGGGAGCGTCGTCGCATTTTTCGGATCGTCGTCCGGCGACGCGTCGGTTACGTGAACGATTTCTCGAA
>CAIWVZ010000150.1 GCA_903916245.1 uncultured Planctomycetota bacterium
CGTGAAGATCGTCACTTGGAACGTGAATTCGCTCCGCGCCCGGCTTCCGCGGTTTTTGCCTTGGATCACGTCGCGGGACCCCGACGTGGTTCTCCTTCAGGAGACCAAGGTCGTCGACGACGATTTTCCAGCCGGCGAAATCGAGGCGCTCGGCTATCGCATCGAACGTTTCGGGCAAAAAACCTACAACGGCGTCGCCATCGTTTCGAAGTTGCCCGCGACCGACGTGGTCAAGGGGCTCCCCGACGACGGTCCCGATGCGGATCGTCGCGTCATCGCGGCGACGGTCGGGGGGATGCGTGTCGCGAGCGTCTACGTCCCGAACGGTTCCGAAGTCGGATCGGACAAATACGCCTACAAGTTGCAGTGGCTCGAGCGGTTCAAAGCCTTCGCGCGCTCGGAACTCGATCGCGGGCTTCCGACGGTCGTCGCCGGCGACTGGAACATCGCGCCCGACGATCGCGACGTGTACGACCCGGCTGCGCTCGCGGGGACGATTCTGTGCTCGGAACCCGAGCGCGCGGCGTGGCGTGCGATCCTCGACCTCGGATTCGAAGACGGTCTCCGCAAGTTCAATCAAGAGGCGGGTGTCTACACGTGGTGGGACTATCGTGCGGTGATGTTCCGCCGCGGACTCGGATTGCGCATCGACCATTTTCTTTTGAACCCGGCGGCCGCCGCGCGCGTCGAATCCGTCGAGGTCGATCGCGAGGAACGGAAGGGCGAGAAACCGAGCGACCACGCGCCCGTCGCCGCGAGGTTTCGCGTTCCGTGATCGTTCCCCGAGGCCGTCGACTTTTTCGCGCATTGAAGAATCTCGTCGCCGACCGCGACGCGCCTCCCGTCGACGCCTTGCTTCGGGAGACCGACCCGGACGCCTTCCTCTGGCGCGCCCTGCCGCACGCCGCCCGGACGTTCTCGCTCGCCATCGCGCTTCTGAAGGAACCGCTCGGGAGTTCCGTGGGAACGGCCTACCTTTTCTGCCGCGCACTCGACACGGCCGAGGATCTCGCGACCGATCCCGTTTCGCGGGAAACGTCGCTGCGGGCGGTCGAGCGTCTCGCCGCGGGCGAGCGTGTCGACGTTCCGATCCCCGAGTCCATCGTCCAGGACGCGCGCGATCTCGGTCATCTCGCGGTGTTGCGACGTTCGGACCTTCTCGCCGCTCTGCGCGAGCGGATGGCGCCGTCGTCGCGGCCTCGACTCGCCGCCCTCGTTTCGGAGATGGCGGCCGGCATGCTCGCGGCTTCGAGGGAAAAGGACGCGTCGAGAGGACTTTTGTCGACGTCGTCGAGGTCCGCGTACTGCGACGCCGTGCTTGGCGCGCCGCTCCGCTTCGCCGAGTCGGAGCACCGGGCGTCGATCGGCGTGGATCGGACGCTCCCCGAAGAACGGGTCGCGCTGTCGAAGGCGGCGGGAGAAGTCGTGCAGCTCGCGAACATCTGTCGCGACATCGAGAAGGACTTGGCGCGCGGCGTCGCCTACGACGACGGCTTGGCGCCCTATCTGGCGCGCCGCGAAGCGCCGCCCGAAGTGGTTGCCTCCGTCAGACGCGGGTTGTGCATGCGGGTCGCCGAACTCGGTCCCTCGATCGTGCGCTACTTCGGCGGAATGGAATTCGGCGACGGTTTCTCGGGGGAACGGGGAGGGGCGGCGGTCATGTTGGTCGCGACGTGCGGCTTCTGGAGAAAGACGTCCCGTCGCCTCGTGCCGTCGCCGCTCGTCGAAATTCCGGTCCCCGGCAAATTCGGCGTTCTCGTCGAAGCGGCTCGGGCCATGCGATCGCGCACCGCTTGGGAACGCACCGTCGCCGTATACGGTCGCGGATTTCAGGTCGCACGTCCGTGAGCGGAGCCCGATGACGTCCACCGAGCCGAACCCGGCGTCGATGCTCGCGACTTTCGAGGGACGCGACACGGTGGTGTTCGATCTCGACGGAACGCTGCACGGGGGCGGGCGCGACGCCGATCCCGCGGGCGATTCGGCGCGTGTGACGGGACTTCGGGTCAGGCATCTCGTGGGCGTCGACGATCCCTTCGGAGCCTTCGCCGCGTTCGACCGGAAAGTGCGCGCGGCCCGACCCGGCATGTCGAAACCCGCCGCATTGGCGGCGTGGTACGGCATCGGACTCGCCGAGATGAACAGGTTTCGGGAAACCCATGAGACGCCCGAGTCGCATGTCCGCCCGTCGCTCGGCATCGAAGAGGCCCTCGATATTTTCGGCTCCCGATTCCGACTCGTTCTCGCGACCAACAACTCCCCGAAACTCGCTCGTCGCATCCTTCGAAGCCTCGGAATCGCGGAAGACCGTTTCGTCGCCGTCGTCGCGGCGGAAGATGCGGGAGCGCCGAAGCCGGCGGAGGCTTTTTTCGCGTATGTCGTGAAGGCGGCCGGAACTTCATACGATCGGAGCGTCTCGGTCGGAGATGGTCTCGTCACGGATATCGAGCCCGCGAGGGCTCTCGGTTTCGCGACCTACCACGTCCGAGGGCCGCGGGACGTCGTCCATGCGGCGCGTGTTCTTCGGGGGATGCTCAGATGAAGGTGCTCGTGGTCGGTTCGGGCGGTCGTGAACATGCCCTCGCGTGGAAACTCTCGAAGAGTCCGCGCGTCACGGAAGTCCTGTGTGTCCCGGGCAACCCCGGCACGGCGCGTCTCGGTCGCAACTTCCCGATCCCGGTCACCGATCTCGACGGAATCGTCGCGATCGCCGTGCGTGAAGGCGTCGGGCTCGTGGTGGTCGGCCCCGAGGCTCCGCTTTGCCTCGGGCTCGCGGACAAGTTGCGTACGGCGGGCGTCCCCGTGTTCGGCCCGTCGGCGGAAGCGGCCCGCATCGAGGGATCGAAAGCTTTTTCGAAGCAGGTGATGGCGCAGGCCTCCGTTCCGACGGCGTCCTACAAAACGTTCACCAAACTCGAGGACGCGGAAGCCTGGGTGACCGGTGCCGTCGTCTACCCGATGGTCGTGAAGGCCTCGGGACTCGCGGCCGGGAAGGGCGTCGTCATCTGCCGCGACGAGGCCGAGGCGATCGCGACGTTGCGCGCGTTTCTCGCCGATCGCTCGCTCGGCGACGCGGGTGCGACGGTCGTCGTCGAGGACTTCCTCTCCGGCGAAGAAATCTCGGTCTTCTGCGTAACCGACGGCGCGACGCTGTTCGCGCTTCCCGCGTCTCAGGACCACAAGCGCGTGGGCGAAGGGGATACCGGACCGAACACCGGCGGCATGGGCGCCTACAGCCCGACGCCGTTCGCGACCGACGCCGTGATGGCGCGCATCGAACGTGAAGTGCTCGTTCCGACCGTCCACGCGATGTCGACGATGGACTGCCCGTTCTCGGGATTGCTGTTCGCCGGGATGATGCTGACGCGTGGCGGGCCGCGAACGTTGGAGTTCAACTGCCGCTTCGGCGATCCCGAAACGCAGGTCGTGCTCCCGCGATTGAAGGGCGACCTCCTCGAACTTCTGCTCGCCGTCGCGAACGGCACGTTGGAACGGGTGCCGCCGTCGGCGCTCGAAATCGACCCCCGCGCCGCGGTCACGGTGGTGCTCGCTTCCGGCGGCTATCCGGGAGCGTTCGCCAAGGGATTCCCCATCACCGGCGTCGAAAAGGCGGAAGCGCTTCCGGACGTCCTCGTGTTCCATGCGGGAACGGCGCTCGACGGCGCCGGGCGTTTGGTCACCGCGGGTGGTCGGGTGCTTGCCGTGACCGCTCTGGGGGCGGATTTCGCCGAGGCTCGACGTCGCGCCTACGAAGCGGTCGGACACATCTCGTTCGAGGGCATGTATTTCCGCAAGGATATCGGCGCCCGCGCCTCCGCCGCGCGGGGTGGCCCTAGTGCGTAGGCACCGATGCTTCCCTCGGCGGGTGCGGTGACTGAGACTCCATGGCAACGTGGAACGCGTCGGGGCGAAGGATCGCCCCGAACCCCGCGGAGCCGCCGTCATGACGCCAACCCTCGCAGATCCCCGAGCCATGCCCCACACGTCCGGTGAAGAAGAAGTCTTCGAGGCCTATCTGCGCAAGCAAGGCCTCAAATACACGCCCGCGCGCAAGCAACTCCTGCGTTCGATCTTCGCCGTTCACGATCATTTCACGGCGGAGCAACTGATCGAACGGCTTCGCGTCGAAGGAATCCCCGCGAGCAAGGCGACGGTCTACCGGACCCTCGCCGTCATGCTCGCCTGCGGCATCCTCGTGATGCACGACTTCGGCGAAGGCGCCCGTTACTACGAACACACCTACGGGCACGCGCATCACGACCATTTCTTCTGCGTCGGGTGCAAAGCGATCAAGGAATTCCGCGACGAGCGCATCGAATCGCTCCAGGACGAAGTCGCCCGAAAGATGGGCGGCGAACTTCTCGCTCATTCGCTGAAGCTCTACGGGCTCTGCGGTACGTGCCGCAACGATCCGACGGCCCGCGAGCGCGGGCGCAGCGAAACCACGTATCGCGGTTGACCCTTGAGACCCTTCGGGAGGGGGGTACTATCCCTCCTGGATGAGATTGATTCTCATCGAGAGCCGATGTCTCCCAATCGCATCCCCCTCCCCGAAGCCCCCGCGCGCCGCCCCTTGGCCGTGCTCGACGTCGCACGGGGCGAGGAGGAATCTCAGGATTCGCATCGCTTGTCGGAACTCGGCGTGCTCCCGGGCCGGATGGTGACGCTCATCCGGACGTCCCCGTTCGGATGCCCCCTTGAAATCGAAATCGAAGGGGCGAGGTTCGCGGTACGCCGAGAAACGGCGATGAAGATCTTCGTCGATGCGGGAGTCGCGTCGTGAAGCGTGTCGCGCTCGTCGGCAACCCGAACACCGGCAAGTCGTCCCTTTTCAATCGCCTGACCGGGCTCTCCCAAAAGATCGCGAACTATCCCGGCGTCACGGTCGAACACCACGTCGGCCGTTCGGGTTCGGGGGCCGACGGCTTCGAACTGGTCGATCTCCCCGGCACCTACAGCCTCGTCGGGCGTTCTCCGGACGAGCGGGTCGCCTGTGATTTTCTCGAAGGGCGCACGCTCGGCGGCCGTCCCGACGTCGTCTGCGTCGTGATCGACGCCTGCCAGCCGGGACGCGGACTTTTCCTATTGTCGCAAATCGTCGACATGGGGCTTCCCGCGGTCGTCGCCTTGAACATGGTCGACGAAGCTCGCGAAGCGGGCGTGTTGCCGGATCCCGCACGGTTGTCGCGGGCGGCGCGCGGCGTTCCGGTGATTCCCACCGTCGCGGTGACGGGCGAAGGTGTCGACGCGTTGCGAAGCGCCGTGATCGCCGTCCTCGCGGCGTCGGAGACGTCCCGCGCGCGCGTCGACGCCGACGCGGTGCCGCCGGGCGAAGCGTGGCGCGCGTCGCGACGCACCGATCCCGACGGCAAGGATCCGAGCGAAGCGGCGAATCGATACGCATGGGTGCGCGGCGTGTTGGCGGAGTCGGGTTGGAAGCCGCCGCTCGGCGTTCGTCCGTCGACGGAGCGGCTCGACGCGTGGTTCCTGCATCCCGTATTCGGATTCGTGTTGTTTCTCGCGGTCATGGGCGCGATTTTTCAGGCCGTCTTCACCTTGGCCGCCCCGCTTCAGGACGCCGTCGAAGGCGCGGTCGCCGCGATCGGTTCGTGGTGCGGAACGGTGATTCCGGAAGGCCTCCTTCGCGACATCACCACACAGGCGGTCTTCCCGGGAGTCGGCGCGGTCGTCGTGTTCCTTCCGCAGATTCTGATCCTGTTCCTGCTCCTCGGTTTCCTCGAAGACACGGGATACATGACGCGCGCGGCGTTCATCGTCGATCGTCCGTTGCGGGCGATCGGTCTCTCGGGGCGTGCGTTCATCCCGCTCATGTCTTCCTTCGCGTGCGCGGTGCCCGGGATCATGGCGACACGCGTCATCGAGGATCGGCGCGAACGATTGATCACCATTCTCGTTTCGCCGCTCATGACGTGCAGCGCGCGACTTCCCGTCTACACGGTCGCCATCGGGGTGCTGATTCCCGAAGGCGCGACCGTCGGGCCGTTCGGCGCTCGCGGTGTCACGCTGCTCGGGCTGTACGTCGGCGGAGCGCTGTTCGGATCGCTCGCCGCGTTCGTGTTGGGACGCACCGTGTTGCGAGGACGTCGCGACGCGCCGATCCTCGAGATGCCGCCGTACCGACTTCCCGAATGGAGGGCGGTGGTCACGCGCGTGTGGCACCGCGGATGGTCGTTCCTTCGCAGGGCGGGCACGGTGATCTTCGGCATTTCGGTGCTCCTGTGGGTTCTGAGCACGTATCCGCGGGTCGATGTTCCGGCGGGAACGCCGCCGGCGGTGGAAGCCGCGGCGCGCCTCCACGGAAGCTTCGCGGGAATGGCGGGTCGCGCGATCGAACCCCTGATCGATCCGCTCGGTTTCGACTGGCGCGTCGGCATCGGGCTGTTGGCGTCGTTCGCCGCTCGAGAGGTCTTCGTGTCGACGATGGGCGTGGTCTACGCCGTCGGCGCGGGTGACGCCGAGGTCACGGAGGCCCAACTCGAAGGGGCGCTCCGCACGGCGGTCCACGACGGCACGAACGTCCCCGTGTTCGGGATCGCCTCGCTCGTCGCGTTGCTGCTCTTCTACATGATCGCTCCGCAGTGCGTGTCGACCCTCGCCGTGATCCGCCGGGAAGCGGGCGGCTGGGGATGGGCCGCTCTCGCGTTCACCTATCTCACGGTGCTCGCGTACGTCGTGGCTTGGGCGGGGAGGCAAATCGTCCTCGCTTTCGTCGGGTAACTGAACCGCTCCACGCGGAATTCCGTTAATCTCAACGTCGTCGCCCCGGAGTTTTCCATGCCCATTCGTCGTTTCGCCGCCCTCGTCGTCGCCCTCTCCATCCTCGGTTGCGGAAAAGAGGCCCCGACGTCGCCCTCCCCGAGCCCCGCAACGCCGTCGCCCGCAGCGGTCGAGCCCGACCCGCCCGGTACGAAGACGTGGAAGGATCAGGCGAAGGCCGCCGCGGACAAGGCCGTTCGCTTCCTGCGCGAAAAACAGGAAGGCGACGGTTGGAAGTTCTCCGCGAAGGCCCCCACGCCCGACATCGGGATCACGTCTTTGTGCGTGCTCGCGATGCTCGAATCGCCTCGCAAGTATCGGGAGACGGACGGCCCGTTCATCGGCAAGCCGCTCGCGTGGCTCGCCGCCTCGCAACAGAAGGACGGATCCATCCACGGCGGCATGCTCGCGACGTACAACACGTCCGTGGCGGTGCTCGCGCTCGCGGCTTCCGGTAACGACGCCTTCAAGCCGGTGTTGGCGAAGGCGGGCGAGTACCTCCGCGTCGTGCAGTCCGACGAAGCCGAGGGGTACCAGTCCGGAGATCGGTTCTACGGTGGTGTCGGGTACGGCGGTGACGAACGTCCGGACATGTCGAACACCCAGTTCGCCGTTGAAGCCGCGGCGGCCGCGGGAGTCCCGAAGAACGACCCGTTCTTCAAGAAGGCGGCGACTTTCGCGACACGTTCGCAGAACCTCAGCGAAACGAACGACCTGAAGGACAAGGAACCGGCGGTGGGGAACGATGGGGGCGGCTACTACGCTCCCGGTGTGACCGCGAACGAAGCGAAGGCGGGATTCGTCACGCTTTCCGACGGCAGGAAGATACGCAAGTCGTACGGTTCGATGTCGTATGCGCTGCTCAAAACGTACGTCTTCTGCGACATCGAGCGCCGTGATCCCCGGGTGAAAGCCCTCCTCGAGTGGATGGGGAAGAACTACTCCGTGACGGAAAATCCCGGAATGCGTCAGGAAGGGAAGCCGCTGAGCGAAAAGACCGGGCTTTACTACTACTACCTGACGATGGCGCGCGCGCTCGACGCCGTCGGCGACGGCGCGTTGGTCGGAGAGAACGGGAAGCCGATCGCGTGGAAGGAAGATCTCGCGAAGCAACTCGTCTCGCTTCAGCGTGCGGACGGTTCGTGGGCGAACGAAAACGCGGAGTTCTGGGAGAACTCACCCGTCCTCGCGACCGCCATGGCGCTGAACGCGTTGAACGCGTGTCTCAAGTGACCGCGGGACGCGTGTCCACCTGGATCCCGGCCGCGTTCATCTCGATGAGCGCGGCCGTCGGCGCTTGGGGGGGCGGGCGTGACGGGATGGTGGCGGGCCTCCTTTGCGGAGGGGTGGCGGCGGCCCCCTTGTGCGGCACGTCCGCCGCGGCGGCGCTGCTGCCGGGGGTGCTCGCGTTCGTCGCCGCCGTCGGCTGCGGAATCGCTCTCGACGCGCGAATGGGGGAGTGGGTGATCGCCTCCGGCACCGTTTTGGCGCTCGGAATCGGTCTCACCACCTTCGCGGCATCGGTGGCACGGGGGGCGGCGCAGGGCGTCGGTTGGGTGATCGGTGCCTTCGTCGCCGCGGCTCCTCTCCGGTCGGTCCCCGTCGACGGTGCCGTCCCGTGGTGGGCCGGTCGAGGGAATCCGGCGACGTGCCTGTTCTACGCGGCGGGAGTCGACTGGTTCCGGAAGCCCGGTCTCTACGACACCCTGGGAACCGCGTACTTCTCGGCGTCGACACCGAACGGCTCGGTCCAGATCCTTCACGTCTTCGCGATCATCGGCGTGACGACATGGGCGGTCGCGGGTATCCTCGAGGGGATGCGACGTCGTCGCGGCTCCAGAAGCCCATGAAACAGAAACTCTTGCTCACGTTTCCGCAGCAGGTCCTGAACGAACCCGTGATCTATCTGCTCGGAAAGGACTTCAAGCTCGTTCCGAACATCCGCGGCGCGACGATCAGCGACAGCGAGGGAATGATGGCTCTCGAACTCGACGGCGAAGAAGCCGAAATCGAGCGTGCCATCGCGTTCCTTGTGGCGCGCAACGTCCGCATCGAACGGGTTTAACGACGCTCATTGCCGCCTCGGCGCGCTGAAAATCCCGCCCCCCAAAAGGCGGGATTTGTCATTTCGGTATGGGCTCCACCCGAGGATCTCCGCCGAATGCAGGTATCGCGCAGACTGGTCGCAAGTATGGGGCCCGACTCGGCTTATGCTTCTTGTATATAATCGGCCGGGATTTTTTTGCCGGGGCGCGTTGACGGGGCCGAGAAGTCAAATCATAGTGGTGCCTCAAGTCGGTGGGCGGTTGGGAAATTGGATGCTCCGCGTGCGTGGAGAATCGAACCCGGACACCAACTTGGGGGTAGACACGAGAAAGATTTCGAGTCCGCTCCAGCGGCTCGTTCTTGGAGAATGAAAAATATGAAGACCTTTAAGATGATGCCGGTTGCGGTGGCCCTCGTGGCCTCGTTCGCCGCGGCCCAGAGCACCGAAGACGTCCAGAAGCAGCTCGCCCGTCAAGAGGCCGAGCTCAAGCGCATCAACGCCGAGCTCACCGAGCTCAAGGCGAACGGTGCGATGACCGCGGCCGACGCGGCCCTCGAGACGGAAGTCAACCGCCTCTCGGAGCGCCTCGCCGCCGCCACGACCGTCAAGTCCGGCGCGAACCAGATCACCTTCGCCGGTGAATTCCGCTCGCGCTTCGAAATGTCGAGCGACCTCGTCGGCGCCGGCTGGGCTCGCCAGAACTACAACCTCGCTCGCGTCGCGATGCACTACGATTTCTCGAAGGACATCACCGCGGCGATCGCCCTCCAGAACACGTGGGTGACGGGCACCGAGCCGGGCACCGGCTCGAACGACAGCATCGACGCCTACGAGGCGTGGGTCGAGATGCGCAACTTCTTCACGAACGGCTTGACCCTCAAGCACGGTCGTCAGGAGTTCGTCAAGGGCACCGAGTTCCAGTTCGGCAACCAGAGCTTCGAGGATGGCCTCGTTTGGGACGGCCACCGTCTCGACTGGTCGAACGAGTCGTTCGGCATCACGGGCTTCCTCTTCAACGAGACGGGCTTCGTGACGGACGTCGACGTCTACACCTCGGGCATCTACGGCACGATCAAGTCCATCAAGGAC
>CAIWVZ010000151.1 GCA_903916245.1 uncultured Planctomycetota bacterium
GACGTCGTGCGATATCGAGCACCGATCCGCGTTGCACCGCGGTCTTCGGACGCCACGGTCCGTCGGGATACGTCGGTCCCTTCACGAATCCGTCGTCGGCGGGATCGCTGTAGAGGAGCAGCGCGGCGGCGCCGCGTCGCTTCGCCTCGAGGACCTTCGCGCCGCGGTAGATACGACCGTGCCGTGCCACGGCGATGCAATCGCGGACGTCGAGGCCGATCGCTGCGAGACGATCCCAGTCCGCGGGCGTGCCGTAATTCACGTAGATCACGGGCCCGGTGACGTCGCCGTCGGCGGCGTAGGCGAGATAGGGGGAGAGAGTGTCGCCCGCGTGCGTGTCGAAGTCCATCTTCAGCCGCTCTTCGGAGAGCGGCGCGCGGTAGGCGACGGGACGCAGCATCTCGACGGTCGTCTCGTCGGGATAGGGAAGCGGAACTTCGAACTCTTCGATCCGAGTCTCGAGACCCGCCTTCAACCACTCGCCTTCGATCCACTTCGCCACGCGGTAGTTCGCGATGGAACCCGCGTGGTGCGGACGCGCGACGAGCGCGCCCGCCGCGCGCGCGCATTGATCGGCCGACGCACTTTCCGCGAGACGTTGATGGGCACGTTCGAGTCGGGCGCGGGCTTCGGAAGTCCGGCCCGACGGGCGCGTCGTCGGTCCGTCCGCGGGGCGCGACGTCGGGGCGTCTTCGAACAGCGCACAGCCGGCGACGAGAGCGAAGAGAAACGCGAGCGTACGTCGGCGAGCGGCGGTGCGGGTCATGATGTGTTCTAGCGGTCCTGCGGCGTGACGAAACCGTCGCCGTCGCGATCGAGACGCCCGAACATCCCTTCGGCCCCGCCCCATTCGGGAAGGCTCACGCGACCGTCGCCGTCCAAATCGAATCGGGTGATGAAGTCCGACGCCAACGCGAGAGCGTCGCGCAGCGTCCGCACGTAACGGTCGAATTCGGCTACCGACACGGTGCCGTCGTCGTTCGCGTCCACGACGCCGAAGAGTCGCGGGTCGGAGATCCAGTTCGCCTTCTTCACGCTTTGGGATTTGGCGAGCGCGGCCGATTGTTCGGCGTACTTCGGAATCCAACCGCCGACATGCGCGGCCTGCGACTTCACGAGTTCATCGAAACCGATTTTGCCGTCGCGACCCCGGTCGAGGGCTCCGAGGGCGGCCGCGGGGACTTTGAGTTCGGACCACGTCACGACGCCGTCGGCGTTGCGGTCCATCGTGCGCCATTCGCGGGTGAACCAACCGGGGCGTAGATCCGCGCCGAACGGCACCGGAACCTTTTCCGCTTCGGATTCGGTAACGACGAGGTCTTCGTCGCGGTCGGCCGACACGAACAACAGGAGACGCAGTTCATCGCCGGAAAGCCCTCCGTCCCGATCGACGTCGAAGCGCGGCAAGGACCGAAATCCTTCGTACTTCACCAACGGAAGCGTCGGCTTCTCTCCGGTGGGCTTCTTCGCGGCGGGAGCGGCGACGAAATCCGCGGCGGTCAGTTTGCCGTCCTTGTTCTTGTCCAGTTCCCGGAACCGGGCGAGATCCTTGAACTCGTCGGACGTCACTTCGCCGTTCTTGTTCACGTCCCAGCGTTCGAGGAACGCTTTCGGGTTCTTCACGTCCTGCGCCGCGAGAGACGCGAGGACGCAGGCGGCGACGAGAGGGATCTTCATTTCGGTCGGCCTCCATCGGCGGGGAGTTCGCGCCCGCGTTCGGGCATGTCGACGGGAATCCGTGCCCGCAGGATGCGGCGCATGTCGGCGGCGTCGGCGTAGCGCGCGTCTTCGTGGGCGATGTCTTTGAGCGGTGTACCGTCCTCCGTCACGAGGCGATCGAACACCATCGCTTCCACCGCGACGCCCCCCGTGCCCGCGGGGGCATCGAACGTGGCGGCGACCGTCGGCTGTTCCGAGCGCGTGACGTCGAGGATGCGCAGACCTCGTTCGGTGGGGACGACAAGCAGATGGGTGAGGAACGGCGGGTTGTAGACGCGCATGGGCGCGAGCCCCGTCGGCGCGGCGTTGATCGGGGTTCGGGCGACGACACGCGGCGCGTAGGGATCGGAGACTTGGACGACGAGGACGCGACCGCGACCGTCGTTGCCCCGCAGGGCGACCCATGCGTAGTCGTGTTCGACCGAGGGGATGCCGCCGCCCGTCGATCCGAGGTCGTATTTTCCCCCGAGGGCGAGTCCCGCGACACGCTGTCCGGCGAAATCCGGGAAACCGTTTTCGACGGTGAACGACAGGATCGTTCCCATGCGGGAAGGCTCGGTGACGTCGATCAGATGGAAGCCGACGCCCGCCCCGCCGACCGCGGCGAGGGCGCGTGCGGGGGTGCGTCCCTCCTCGGGATCGGGTCGGCTGAATTGGAAGGTGACGGCGACCTTCGAAAGTCCGAGTTCGGGATCGTCGGTCGACGAGAGGCGGCCGATCGGGAGATTGCCGACGACGGCCGGATTACGCGGGTCCGCGACGTCCACCGCGGTCAATCCGTGGGCGCCTTCGGCGACGAACAGAGTCAGCGCATGGAGCGCGAGTCCGCGGGCGTCCTTCACCGGAATCTTCGCGGCCAACTTCGGCCGTGCGCGCTGTTTCAGGTCGTAGACGTGCACCCCTTCGCGTCCGGCGGCGGCGTAAAGCCAACGTTCGGTCGCGAGGAGGGCGCGGGCGCCCCCCGGAATCGCGAGACGTTCGACGATTTTCGGGAAGGCGGGATTCGGCGCTTCGACCACGACGACGCCGTCGTCGGTCGCCGCGTAGGCGACGGAGAGTTCGCCTTGGATGACGTCGACGTTCATCGCGACGTCTCGGACGCGACCGACGGGGACGTCGGCGACGAGCGACGATTGTTGCGGGGTCTTGCGATCGACGGCGGCGATCGACAATCCGCGGCTGCTTCCGGAGATCGCGAGACCGCGCGCGAGGCTGAACGAGCCCGAGCCGAGTCCGAGGGCGGCACCCGACCGATGGCACTCGGCGCACGCGCGCGACGTCCGACGCACCGTGTGCGTCTGATGGTGGATCATCGTCATCCCGGAAAGCCCGGCGGCCGTCGCGGGCATGCGCTGATCCACCACGATGGAGCCGTCGGCCGCGTGCGCCGTGCAGAAGGTCGAGAAGCCGACCATCCACGGCCCCCATTTGCCGTCGTGGTTCACGCCCATCTGGAAGTGGCGAAACGTCGAGAAGACTTTTTCCAAGGTGTTGACGCGGCCGGGCGTCCGTTGGCCCGAGATGAGATCGAGTTGGGTGAAGCCTTCGTTGCGGTCGAAGTGGAAGCCGAAGAAGTTCGGGTTCCAAGACGCATGGCAGGCGTAGCACTCGAGTTTGCCGTGTTCCGCGGTCATCGATCCGCGGGCCTTCGCGTTGAAATCCTTGTGCAGCGGGTCGACGACGTGCCGCGCCTGCTTCACCGGGTGCCGCTTGCCCGTCACTTTCGAGACGAGCCACCACGCGCCGCTTTCCTCGACGAGGTTCGAAAGCCGGGTTCCCTTCGACGTGACGCCCGTGGCCGTCGCGTCGATCGTTCCATGGCACGACTCGCACTCGATTTCGACCGCGTGATCCATGACGGGGAGAATGTCGCCGTCTCCCATCGTGTCCTTCGACGTGTGGCAGTCGATGCAGTGCATGCCTTTTTCGTGGTGCACGTCGGGCGGCGTCACGCGATCGTCGCGGACGTAGAAGGTCCCGTTCAATCGCTTCGCGGTCGTCCCGGGAACGTCGGGGCCCGCGGGCTGCCCGGGAACGAGTTGCGCGAGGCCGCGGAAACTCAGCCCGATCGAGGCGTCTCCGTAGTGGCAGCGCGTGCACGTCTCCGTCGGGATCTTCGACGTCATCACGTGACGCTTCGGATGGCCGGGCTCCTTCTTGTTCGCGCACGCGTCGTTCGATTCGGAGAAGCCCTCGTCGGAATACTCGACGTGGCAGGCGGCGCAGCCTTCGGAACGATAGTCACCGTCCATGCCGAGACGCCCTCGGACCGCCCGTCCGCGCGACCACAGGTGGCACTGCATGCAGTTCTTGCGCACCACGTCGCGATAGTGGGTGGGGATCTCGTCGGCGCGCAGCCCCGCCTGAAATCCGGGGACGGCCCCGAGTTCGCGAAGCCCGTGCGGGCTCGCGACGTCCTCGTCCGCGACCGGGAACATCCCGAACGCGGTTCCCTTCTTCTTCACGACGCCGTTTTCGTAGTAGCCGTCGGAGAGATGTCCCGACGTCGTACCATGCAACGATTTCTTCACGTCGTCGACGAGGGCGCCGTGGCACTCGCCGCACGCCTGCGCGGCTACGCGAAGGTCCGATGGGTTGAGGAATCGGCGGTACGCGAGGTCGTGGTCGACGGGGACGACCCGCTCGTCGTTGGGCACGGGCTTCGACGCCGCGACATGCGCCGCCTCCTTCGTCGTCGCCTTGCCGTCTCCGCCGTGGCAGTCGACGCACGACAACGCGTAGGCCGGATGCATGTCTTCGATGCCCTTGTGGCACGAGACGCAGCCTTCCGACGGACGACCGAAGCGCGTCGCGTCGAACGCGTCGACGGCGCGCGCCCGATGCGCGGCCGCGAAGGCGCCCGGCATCGGGTGCGGGAGGGATTCCGCCGTCTCCGCGCGCCGATGGGGAAGAGCCGCGGCGAGGGCGAAGCAGACGACGACGAGAGCGGCGGTCGCGGCGCCGCCGGGGAATCCGGAGCGCACCGAACCGATCACCCGAGCGCGTCCGTCAGGATCTTGCCCTTCGCGAATTCGGCCTTGGCTCCGAGGAGTTCACAAACTGTGGGGCAGATGTCGATCGTCTGTGCGTCGCGGCGGATCACCTGTCCGGGCTTGAAGTCCGGACCGGCGGCGACGAGACCCACCGTCGTGAGATCCTTCGAACCGTCTCCGTGGTCGAGACCGTTGCGCTCGTTCAGGTCCTTGTTGCGACCGAACTCCGGCACCACGAAGATCGAGGTGGTGTCCTTCAGCGTGCGGTCGTTCTGAATCGCGTCCCAAAGGCGACCGATCTCTTCGTCGTTGCGACGAATGACTTCGCAATAGGCGTTGTACGACCCGTGGGCGACGTCGGCCTGTTGCAGCACGATGCCCGTCACCTTCGGCTTGAATCCGCGGAAGAGGTTCGCCGCGATGCGGACGGTCTTCGCGTCGGCGGCGCCGGGGCCCGTGATCCGCGCCGTACCGCCGTTCAGTTCGTCGAGGATGAACTTCTCGACCGAGCGCAGCGACTCCGCGGTGTTCACGCCGTCCTTCGCGAGACCGCGTCGACGCGCTTCCGCGTCGAGGCTGCCGCGCAATTCCATGAGCACGTCGCTCTCGTCGTCGGAGGCCGGTCGCACCTTGCCGAAGGATGCGAGCAACTTCTGGAACTCGGCGTTGAAGATGCCGTCGGACGAGATGAGATTCGCCCCGTGCTTGGCGCCGTAGTTCCGGTGCCACGAGTACGAGAAGTTTTGCTGCTGGACGCCGCCCGTCGCGGACAGCCACACGTCGTTCGGGCCGAGGTCGAGTTGGCGACGCAGATATTCGAAGACGGTCGGCCAGTCGCCGCGTTCGTTCTCGCGGATCCCGGCGTAGTCCGGAACGCCCGTGAAGATGGACAGCGCGGCCGCGAAGTGACCGAGGTTCGCGCAACGCATGTTCGGGTAGGCGACGCCCGCCTTGGCGATGCGTGCGAGGTTGGGAGCGTTCGCCGTGTTGCCGAGGTAGTCCCGCGTTCGGACACCGCCCGCGAACGCGATCAGGATGACCCGTTCCGTCTTGCGGCGCTTCGGCGGCTTCGCCGCTTGGCCTTTGGCGTCTTGAGGCAGGAGATCCCGAGCGGCCGCTCCGGCGGCGAGGGCGCCGGCGCTCAGAAGGAATCGGCGGCGGGAGGCGTTGGTGGCGTCCATGGGGGTCTCCGGGGGATCAGTAGTGATCGTAATCGGTTCCGGTCAAAAGTGCGTGGAGAATCGTGCCCGGTTTGCACGCGTCTTTCGCCCAAGCCGCCGAGAACGCCGCAAGTTCCTCCTGCGAGGGCTTTCGGCCGAGAAATCGGCGGAACTGGTCGGGAATCCACACGTCCGGCCGGACCTCGGATTTCTCGGGGAGACCGGCTTTTCCCCCGTCGAGGAGGGTGCGCACGATCACCGACCGGATGCCCGTCGGATCGGCCAACGCCTGCGTCGCGTTGCGGACGTTGCGAAGTTCCTGATACGTCGGCACGCGTCCGAAGAGATCCTGCCACAGCCCGCGGATGAACTGCGGGTCCGACTTGCGCCGTGCCGCGGTGCGCGTCTTGCCGTACGCGGGCGACAGCAGCAACTCACGAAGGATCGCGTCGTGTGCCGACGGATCGGCGGCGAGTCGCTTCGCGAGCGGGTCGAGGACGGACTTCGGCGGCGTCTCGCCGAGAAGCCGCTTCAGCAGACGCGCGAGGTAGGTCGAGGTGAACGCGGGATGGGCGACGGCGATGTCGACGAGGTCGCCCTGCGACTTGCCGCGCTTCCCGAAGACGGCCGACGCGTAGCCGTCGTACATCTTCTTGCCCGCTTCGAGGAGCTGAGGCTCCTTCTGCACCGTGATGCCGAGCATCTGCTCGAACACGACGGTGACGTACGTGTCGTTGCCGGGATTGCGGGCGTTGAAGTACTGCGACTTCACGATCTCCGTGAGCGCGTCCTTCCACGTGGTCGCGTTCGCGGAGAGGCGACCGGGAAGATCCCGCATCCGGTCTTCCGGGGGCCGGAAGTCGTCGAGGAGGAGCATGAAGTAGAGCTCGTCCTCGTACCAAGTGCCCCATCGTTCCGGATTGGCCATCACGCGATCGACGAGCTCCGCGTCGCCGAGGGCCGCGCATCGGCGGTACTCCTCTTCGCTCGGTGTCCGGCAGAGAAGATCGAGATACAGGCGGCGGATGAGGAAGCGATCGTTGTCGGTCGGGAGGAGGCGCCCGCGTTCATCGGCCAAGCCGCGATCGATCGCGGTCGCCAATGGCATGTCGACTCCGCGAAGACGGACGGTCGTCGGGACCGCGGTCGGCGCTTCACTCGGTGTCGCCGGTGTCGCTCCCGCGAGAAGACGCGACGCGGCGTCCGCGTCCACCACGGGAGCGACCGGAGTCGGTGGAGCCGCAGAAATCGGCTTTTCCGCAGGGGGATTCGCGGAAGTTTCGGTCGGAGTCGCTTCGGCCGACGGAGACGTCGGACGTTCGAGTTCTTCGAGCGCGCGGCGAGCCGCTTCCGTCATCTCGGTGCCGGAATCGGTTTTGGGCATGTCGACGGGAGTCGACATCTCCTTTTCAGCGCTCGCGGGCGAAGGCGTCGCGCCGGTGGTCGCCGTCTCCACGACGTTGTCGGTCGCGATCGGCGTCGCCTTGGGTGACGTCGAGGCCGTTCGCGCGTCGGTCGACGGCGAGGCGGCGACGGGTCCACCGACGCTCTCCGACGGCGTCCTCGGAGAGACGGTCGTCTTGGGTCGCGTCGTCCAAACGATCAGTCCCGCGACGACGAGCAGCGTCGCGATGACGGGGATCGCGAGGCTCCGCCGCGTCGGCGCATCGGCCGTCGACGACGCGTCGCGCACGACGGTGGCGTCGACGGACGCCGGAGGTTCCGGCCGCATCGGCGTTCGCGGCGGGTCGCCCGCCACGACGCGCAGCCCGACCGAGCCGATCGTGAGCATGTCGCCGACGGAGATGAAGGCGGGGCCTTCGAGGCGAACGTCGTTCACGCACGTCCCGTTCGCGCTGCCGAGATCTTCGAGCTTCAATCCGTCCGGCGTCGGTTCGAGGCGCGCGTGGATGCGGGAGATCGAGCGGTCGGGGATGCGGATGTCGGCTTCGGTGCCGCGACCGATCAACAAGAGGCGTTCGTCGATCGCCCAGCGCAGCGGTTCGTAGTCGGGATGATCGAGCAGCAGGTGAGCCATGATGCGGGGCACGGTGCCCCGCGACTCATTCTAGTCCGTGGGTAGCCGACAAAGACGAGACCCCCGGGGCTTTGGCAAGGCCGGGGGTCTCTGTTCGGATCAGGCGTGGAAGGTTTACGGGACGTTTCCTGCGTTCCAATCCGATGGTTCCTTTGTCGTGAGCACGTCGCGTGCGTGAGCGGCGTGGTCGCCTCGTCGCTTGCACTTGCAGGCCACGGGGCAGGGAGTGAATTCTAGAAATGCCCCGGAAGGGTGTCAAGAAACGGCATTTCGGTGAATGCCGTAAGTCTATGTGGAATAATGGTTTAAGAAAAATTATCCGAAAATGGAGGGGCGCGTCCGATGATTTTTGGGACGAACCGCAGGGGGCTTGCGCCGCGTCCGAAGGCCCCCCCGAGGCGCGCGGCGACGC
>CAIWVZ010000152.1 GCA_903916245.1 uncultured Planctomycetota bacterium
AGTCGCTTGAGGATGCCGACCTGGATTTCCTGAGCGCCCATCGCGAACAACCGATCGAAGCCCTCGGCCATGCTGTCGAGCGTCTCTCCCGGAAGACCGAGGACGAGATCGGCGTGGACATGAACATGGGTCTCGTCGCGAAGGAAGCGCAGGTTGTCCGCCATCTTCGCGACGTCCTGCTTTCTCGAGATGCGCCGGGAAACCTCGTCGTTCAACGTCTGCACGCCCACTTCGAATTGGAGCACCCCTTCCGGAAACGCGGCGATCAGCCCACGGAGTCCGGCGGGAAGTCGATCCGGAATCATCTCGAAATGAAGAAAAAGGTTCGGGCGCAGTCGATCGAGGAAGAACCGGAGAATCGCCTCGGCCGTCGCGAGATTCAGGTTGAACGTGCGATCGACGAATTTGAACGTGCGCGCCCCACGATCGAGCAGCCGCTGCATCGCCGCCAAGAAGCGATTCGTGTCGAAAGCTCTCACCGGAATATCGAGCGCCGAAAGGCAGAACTCGCACTCGAAGGGGCAGCCTCGCGACGCTTCGACGTAGATCGTCCGATGAGCGATGTCGTTGTCGGTGTACTGCTCGTACGGAAGAACGATCCGCGCCAAGTCCGGGACCGGCGCGTTGATCACTTTCTCGGAAGGGCGATCGCCGTCGAGCAGTTTCCTCACGAGAGCGGGGAACGCGAGGTCCGCCTCCCCCGCGACGACGTAGTCCGCCAACGCGGCGATGCGCTGGTCGTCGATTTCGAAACCGACCTCCGGGCCACCGATCACGACGAGGATGTCGGGGCGAACACGCTTCAGGACGGCGACGACTTCCGTCAGCGGCGTCACATTCCAGATGTAGACGCCGAAACCGACGATGACGGGATCCTCGTCCAAGATGCGGGCCACCACGTCGGCCGCCGCGCGGGTCAGGTCGAACTCGACGATCCGTGTCCTATTCTCCAAGTCGCCCATGTTGGCGGCGAGGCAACGCAGCCCGAAGGACGTATGCGACCAGCGCGCGTTCATCGTGGAGAGAACGACCGTCGTCACGTCCGCAACTTCCCGCTCGCTCCGCGGCGCTCCGCCCGCCCGAGAATCCCGTTCAGCATTCCGCGGAACACCCACTCGTGCAGCGGGAGAACGCCGTACCAGTAGGCGATGCCGAACAAGCCGAGGGGGCGAAAGCGAGCGGTAAGAACGAGACGCGCCCGGCCCGTTTCCACGGGTTTGTCGCCCACCTCTTCGACGGGATCGATCTCGAAGGACAGCGTCGCGATTCCGGGAAGCTTCATTTCCGCTGTCAGGACCAAAGTCTTCCCCGACTCGATGCGCGTCACGCGCCAAAAGTCGAGCGCGTCTCCGACGCGCAACTCGTCGTCGCTGCGTCGGCCTCGTCGCAGCCCGGGACCACCGACGAATCGATCGATGATTCCGCGAAGCTTCCACAGCCAGTCCGCCGCGTAGTAGCCGTGATTGCCGCCGATCACCGAAACGGCTTCCCAAACATCCTCGGCGGACGCGTTCGTAGTGCCGATCCGTCG
>CAIWVZ010000153.1 GCA_903916245.1 uncultured Planctomycetota bacterium
ATCTGGATCCCCTCGGTCGTGTTCGCGACGAACCCGATGTCGTCCGGGCGGGCCCCAAGCAAGGCCGCCAACGCCTTCCGTCCCCGGCTTCGGGTCTCGGCGTGCGCCATATGGACGTGGGTGGAGGACCCGGTCGGGCACGACGCCAAATCATCGACATATCGGTGGATGGCGATGCGGGCCCGCTCCGGGAGGAGCCCCGTGGCGGCCCAGTCGAGAAAGCAAAGCGGGCCGTCGAGCGCGGGAAACTCGCGACGCAGATCCTCCAAGGAAGCCATGCGCGCATGGTACCCGGACGGATGGGAGGGTCCCCGGTGGGATGCGTAGAGTGACCCATGGCCGACACTCCGAACATCCCCGAAGTCCCCCTCATGCGCATCGACCGGTCGGGCAAGAACGCCCCCCGAGGGGGCCCGCGTCGGAAAACCCGCCTCGGACCTTGGATCGGCCTCGGCCTCGTCGTGGTCGCACTCTGGATCGGTTGGCCCAAACTGTCGCTGATGCTGGCCGACATGAAGGCGATCCCCGTTCTCACGGGCACCGCGATCAAGACGCGACCGAACGCGTCGGCGGAACTGACGACGGCCTCCGGAAACGTCGTCGCCCGCACCCGTGCGGCCCTTTCGAGCAAGGTTTCGGGGCGTCTCGTCGACTTGAAGGTCGACGTCGGATCGCGCGTCAAGAAGGGAGACATCCTCGCCAAGATCGAGGACGACCTCTACCGCGCCGCCCGCGATCAGGCGCAAGCCGGCGTCGATCAGGCGCGCAACGAGATGACCGCCGCGGAGGTCCGCGTCCGCATCGCGGAGAAATCCGTCGACAAGGCGAAGCGCGAACTCGACGAACTGTACGCGGCGATCAACGAAGCGAAGGTCGAGTTCGAGGAAGCCGAACGCGTCGTCGCCCGCGAGCGCCTCCTGAACGAACGCGGCGCGGGGATGCCCGACGCACTCGCCCACGCCGTCTACAAGCGCGATCTCATCAAGGCGTCGCTCGAACGCGCCGCGAAACGCGTCGGTACGCAACAGGCCGCGGTCGCGTCGGCGGAAGCCGAAGTGCGCGGTATGGAAGCCCGCATCTCCGTCGCGCGCGAAGCGGTCAAGGGTGCCGAAGCGCAACTCGCGACGACGCTTTCCAATCTCGGCGACACGGAAATCCGCGCGCCCTTCGACGGCGTCGTCCTCCGCAAGGAAGCCGACGTCGGTGAAATGGTCGTCCCCGCCCTGATGGGTGGTGGTCAGACGCGCGGATCGGTGGTCACGTTGGCGGACTTCACGACGCTCGAAATGGAAGTCGACGTGTTCGAGCGCGACCTCCGTCTCGTGAAGGAAGGCTCACCCGCGGAAATCGTGCTCGACGCCTATCCCGACGAACGCCTCCCGGGTGTCGTCCGACAGGTCGAACCCACGGCGGACCGTCAGAAGGCGACCGTGATGGTGAAGGTCACGTTCAACGCCCTCGACCCGCGCATCATTCCCGACATGGGAGGCCGCGTGGTGTTCCTGCGCGAACGCACCGAATCGGCGCCGAAGCCGGAAGTCCTCGTTCCATCCGACGCGCTCACCACGGTGGGCGGCGATCGCGGCGTATTCCTCTTCGAAGGCGACCGTGCACGCTTCACCCGTCTCTCGGTCGGTGACGCCCGTGGCAAGAACACCGTGGTGAAAGCCGGCCTCAAAGGCGGCGAAATCATCATCCTGACCCCGCCCGCCGGACTCGCGGACGGAGCCGCCGTCCGCAAGGAGAAGACCGATGGCTGACGCACTCGTCGATATCCGCAACCTCGGCATGACGTACACCCGCGGTGCCGAAGCCGTGAAGGTTTTGTCGGGACTCTCCCTCACCATCGGCGAAGGTGAATGGCTCGCGCTCATGGGTCCGTCCGGCTCCGGGAAGTCCACCCTTCTCAACCTGATCGGAGGACTCGACCGTCCGACGGATGGCG
>CAIWVZ010000154.1 GCA_903916245.1 uncultured Planctomycetota bacterium
GAAGATCGCCGACGGGCGCGTCTTCTGTCTGACCTACGACTACCTGAACGAGCTCCGCAAGGCTCGGACCGCGGAACATCGTCGTTCCGCCGAAGCTCTCGATCATGTTCGCGTCGAGACGGGGCCGGAATTCGTCGCTGCCGAATCCGATGTCGACGGAGAACCGACGGATCGCGTCGGTCTCATGATGTCGATCTTCGCGAAGAAATTGAGCGCGACGCAGCAGCTCGTCTACCTCGCGAAGAATCGAGCGGGTGGGGCGGCGGCGCCGCTGCTCGCGGACGAGACCCTCGGACGGCATCCCCTCGTCGCGCTGCTCGCGGAACTCGACGGTGAACTCGACGGTCACGGGAATCTCGGTTGGTCGGACATCGCCGAAAAGCTCCACGTCAACGAGAAGACCGCGAAGCGCGAGTATCTGAAGGCGCTTCATATCCTCCTGTCGGAGTCCGCGCGCAGCGTTTTCGGCGCGGAGCCGCCGAGCCGCTATGTTTCCCGCGTCTTGCAGCAGATCCGCGAGGTGGTCGACGCGAAGGATCTCCGTATTCGGAGTTCCACCGGCGAAGGCCTCGGGCGACTCGTGGAGAAGTGGGAAACCGCGCTCCGGTTCGTCCTGAATCATCATCGCGTTCCCGCATGACCTGCGGCGACGTTGCGGCGTACCTCGATGCGTTCCTCGATCAGGAGGCGCGCGCCCGGTTCGACGTCGCGTCGCTGTCGGCACACGCGGGAATATGTGCCTCCTGCTCCACGCGGCTTGCCGGTTTTTTTCGTGTCCTCGAGATCCCCGAGAGCGCGTATCTGCGGGAAACGCTCGACGAACTCGCGATCGCGATGCACGGACTCGCCTTGGCGGTGATTCGCGAGCGGGTCGATCCCGAGGCGAATACGGACAACATGGTGCCCGTCGCCGCGCCCGAAGGCGCGTCCGAAGACCTCGCGCGTCAAGGCGCGGAGATGGTCGACGATGCGGAAGATTGGGCGGGGTCGTCGCGGGTGTCCGGGCTCGACATGGCGGAGTTTCGCGACGTCATCGACGATGCGGCACGTTCGCGTGAACGCAAACTCGACGTCGCCGCCAAGGTGTGCGAGGCGGCGTCGCGCGTCGCGACCCGTCACCTTCCGCGCGTCCTCAACCTGCTCGGCGCGGTGCGCCTTTGGCAAGCGGACGTCGACGCCGCCGAGTCCGCGTTCCTACGCACCCTCGCGTGCCGCGACCCGGACGAAGACGGGCGTCGCGCTCAGGTGTTCGCCCACGTGAATCTCGCCTACGTTCAGCGGCAGCGGGGCCGTTCGGAAGCCGCCGCGCTTTCCGCGCGACGGGCCGTCGCGTTGGCGGAGGAGTTGGGAGAGGATCCTCTCTTCGGGCTTTTCGCCCAACTCTGCATCGCCGTCGATCGGGTTTCGGAGGTGGGGGTGGGAGCCGTCGAGGCCGTGGTGCGGCGCTTGATCGCGCTTCCGTCCGGGACTTCTCGATTGCGAGACGCACTCGCTCTCGAAAACAACAAGCCGGTCCGCGACGCCTTGCGGGACGCCGGCATCGGCGCGTCCCATCCCGAACTCTTCGACCACGTCGGTTAGGTGAGTTCGGCGGGCGGGATTTCAAAAACGTCGCCGCAGAAGGCGCAGCCGACGCGGGACACTTCGGGCCAACCCGAGCCGTCTTCGGGAGGACCCATTCCACGCAGCATGTCGACGACACGCTCGCGATTGCATCGGCAGCGGAAGCGGACCTCCCGCGAGCCGAGGATCCGAAGGCCGAAACCCGAGCAGACGGCCGCGAGCAGCGCTTCGGGATCTCGGGGCCAGAACGCGAGGGCGTCGGCGCGACGACGGATTTCCGTCGCCACCCGTTCGAAGCCCGACTCGGTCGCGCTCGGCAGAGCCTGCATCAGGAGACCGTGTGCGGAGACGAGTTGGCGGTCGTAGCCGTGACGGAGGACGAGGGCGGACGCCACCTGCTGCGATTCGGAGAGGTGGCGCTCGAAGTCGGCGGCGACGGAACCCGCCTCCATCGTCGTGATTCCCTGATAGACGACGGTCGCCGCGGTCGAGCGAAGCACTTGAAGGCTTCCGCTCCCCATCGCTTCCGCGATCCGGCCGCTTCCGGCATCCAGATCCGGAACCGTCTTTTTGTGGGTGCTGCCCCGGAAGTTCAGATCACGGTCGATTTCGCACAGGAACCCGCCGATCGGCCCCGAAAGACGGGCTTGGAAGGAAAGACGTTCGTCGTTTTTGAGGTCGGCCCCGAGGAGCGCGGCGCCGGCACAAAGGTCGGCGACGATTTCCGCCGAACACCGACCGGAAAGGTGGCGATATTCGGATTCGAAGGCGGTGGCGGTCGCATCCACGGCGAGGATACGGACTTCCTCCGGTTCGATGATTCCTTGGACCAACCGATCCCGGCCGAACGGCGTCGACGCGGGGGCGGGGGACGTCTCGGGGATTTCGACCATGCGGGGCACGTTAACACCGGAAAATCCCGCCGGAGTGTGGCCCGGGATCATCCGTAGTGCACGATCGGTGAGACTCCTTCGGGGGCTCCCGACGACCATGAGTACACTTCGAGTCCTACCTCGGGAGACGATCCTGGACGATCATGCGGAGACCGACGAGGTCTTGATGGCCCGTCTCGTCGACGGCGACCTCGCCGCTTTCGACGCGCTCTACGAGCGGCATGCCGCCCGTCTGCGGGTCTTCATCGCCCGATTCATCGGCGACCGTGATGCGGCCGACGATCTGCTTCAAGAGGTCTTCCTCAAGGTCTACCGCAGCCCCAAGTCGTTCGACCCGAAGGCGAAGTTTCTCACCTGGGTCTACGCCGTCACGCGCAACGCGTGTATCGACTGGTTGCGTCGCAAGAAGATTCACTTCGTGCCGATCGGGCCGTCCGACGACGACGACGGCGTGC
>CAIWVZ010000155.1 GCA_903916245.1 uncultured Planctomycetota bacterium
AAGGCTTCGGCTCTGTGCGCCGAACCGACGGCGACGATCAGACTCGTTTCGCCGACGCCGAGCATCCCGATCCTATGCAGCACGGTCACCGCGCCGACTCCGTGCGCCGACGCGCATTCGCGAGCGACGGCTTCGAGTTCGCGGCGCGCCATCGGCTCGTAGGCGGTGTAGTCGACGGATTCGACGGCACGTCCCTCGTGAAGATCGCGGACGTTCCCCCAAAAGACGAGTACGGCGCCGTGGGCGGGACCTTCGACGTCCCGACGCGCCGCTTCGGCGTCGAGCATTCCGGCGACGACATCGACGCGAATCTTCATCCGCCGCTCACCGGAGGGAGAAAGGCCACTTCGTCGCCGGAGCCCAACACCGTCGACGTCGATGCGTAGGAGCGATTCACCGCCACCGCGACATGGTCGAGGCGCCCGCCGAGCGCCGGATGAATCTCGACGAGCAACGCGGCGAGCCCGGCCACGGTCGTACCGTCCGGAACGGCGATCCCGCGGATCTCCGTGGGAACATGGTCGGTCAAAGAACCGAAGAAGACGACGTCGAGATGCACGATGATGTCGGACCGCTTGACGGCGGCCCCCCTGCGCGGGCATCGTACGTCCCCGGTGCGTTTCAAAAAACGTCGCCGACATCCCCCATGACGACACCCCTCGCCGTTCGCCGCGTCTTCCTCTTCCTTCTACTCGTCGCGATGCCGCAAGGGCCGCTCGCGGCGCAGTCCCCCGCGAAAGCGAAACCGCGGGCGCCGAAGTCGCTCACGCTCGACGACGTTCTCCTGCGGGCCTCGCAATTCGCGCCGCGTCTCCCGCAACAGATGCAGTGGCACGTCGACGGCCGACGTCTCGTGTGGGTCGAGAAGATCGGCGAGGTCGACGGGGTCTGGGCGCGCGCTTTCGACGCTCCGGAGGGAACCAAGCCCGAACTCCTCGCGTCCACGGCCGACATCGCGGCCGCGCTTTCACTCGAGAAACCGCCCGCGATGCCGCGCGTCGAGATCGCCCGCGACGGGAAGTCGTTGCGCTTCGATGCGCCGACGGGAGCCGCGGGAAAACCCGCCACCCTCGTGCGTTGGGACTACGACCTCGCGACGAAAAAGGCCGAGCCCGTCCATGCGGTCCCCGCGGAAGCGACGGTCGTCGTCGCCGACGGCAAGGGTGCGGTCGCGTACGTGACCGGCGGCAACCTCCACGTCTCGGCGGTCGGTGCTCCCGCGATCGCCGTCACTTCCGACGCGTCCGCCGACATTCGTTACGGCGTGTCGGTCCATCGCGAAGAGTTCGGCATCAAAGACGGTCTGTGGATGGACCCGACCGGACGTCGCGTCGCGTTCTACCGCGAAGATCTTTCTCCGATCCTCCCCCACCCGTTCATCGACTGGGACCCGACGCCGGCGGCGGCGGCTCCGGCCCGCTATCCCGTCACGGGCACGGCGAATTCGAAAGTCAAAGTCGGTGTCGTCCCACTCTCCGCCGCGGGGCCCGGATCGGTCGTTTGGCTCGACTTCGGGGACGAGGACCGTTGGTACACCAACGTCACATGGTCTCCCGACGGAGAATCGCTCTACGTCGCCGTCGTCAATCGTGGCCAAGACGCGATGGAACTCGTGCGCTTCAACGCGACCTCGGGGACCCGGGAATCGGTTCTTTTCCGAGAGAACGACAAGGAATGGGTCGAACCCGAGCACGGTCCCGTCTTCCTGCCGAACGATTCCGGCAAGTTCCTTTGGCAATCCGAACGCGAGGGATTCGAACAGCTCTACCTCGTCGACATCGACGGCCGCACCCGCACCAAAGTCACCCCGCTGCCCGTCGACGTATCCGCGGTCTTGGGCTTCGCGGGGGACCACGTGGTGGTCGCCGCCTCGGACGACGATCCGAAAACGATGCACCTTTGGAAAGCCGCGCTCGACGGATCGGGCATGACCCCGATCACGAAAGGCCGCGGACGTCACGCGGGCGTGCTCGCGCCCGACGGACGCCACCTCCTCGACACGTGGAGTTCGAAGGACACACCTCCACGGATCGACGTGGTCGCTCTCGCCGACGGCGCCCGCGTGAAGATCGCGGCGGCACGGGATCCGTTCGCGGGATGGGCCATGGGCACCCAGGAGTGGTTCACCGTCGAAAGTCCCCACGGAGGGACCATGCACGGACATCGGATTCTTCCCCCCGCATTCGACGCCGCGAAGAAATACCCGGTGCTTTGGTACGTCTACGGCGGCCCGCACAGCCAACTCGTCACCGACACGTGGATGGCGGGCGCGAACTTGTGGTTGCACTTCATGGCGACGCAGGGCTACGTGGTCTGTCGCGTCGACGGACACGGCACGCCGAATCGCGGCATCGCGTGGGAACAGGCGATCCATCGCCGACTCGGGACCGTCGAAATCGACGATCAGATCGCGGCGCTCGACGCGGTGAAGGCGCTCCCCTACGTCGACGCGAACCGCGTGGGTCTCCACGGCTGGAGTTACGGCGGCTACATGACGGCGTCGCTCATGTGCCGCGCGCCGAAGGCGTTCACCTGCGGGATTTCCGGGGCCCCGGTGACCGGCTGGGATCTCTACGAAACCGGCTACGGCGAACGCTACATGGACACACCCGCCGAAAATCCCGAGGGATACAAGACCTCCGATATCCGCACGTGGGCGAAGGATCTGAAGGGCGATCTGCTCATCGTCCACGGCACCGCCGACAACACGGTCGTTTGGCAGAACACCGTGCGGTTGCTCGACACGTTCATCAAAGCCGGACGTGAGGTCGAAACGATGGTGTACCCGGGGCAGCTCCACGGACTCCAAGGTCCGTCACGGTCCCATTTCTATCGAAAGATGACGAAATGGTTCGCGACGCGACTCAATCCGTGATGACCTTCAAACGCATGACGACCCAAAGGCCGCAAGCCGCGAGGATCGCGAGAATCGCGCGCGGCAAGGGTCCGATGCCGTCGACCGCGTAACTCGAAGCGACCGCCGTCAGGATCATGCAGACCGCCACGATCTTGACGTGCGGACGCACTCCACGGTGCTTCTCCCAATCACGCAGGAACGGACCGAACAGACGCGATCCGAGCAACCATGCATGGAGCCGCGGGGACGAACGCACGAAGCACGCGCTCGCGAGCAGGAGAAAAGGAGTCGTCGGAACGACGGGCAGAAACAGCCCGACGACACCGAGAATCACCATCAGGATTCCGACGCTAACCCAAACGGCCTTCATCAACGGATGACGTCCGTCGCGGGTGGGGTCGGATTCCGGGGTCAAAGACCGCCCGTCTCGGTCGCGGCCGGACCTTCGGGCGCCACTCCGCCGGGCAGATCTTCGTCATCCTTCGAACGCACCTCGACGACGGTGAAGTCGTTCGCGAGGCGCGTATTCGGGAACACGTCGCACGCGGAGATCAACATGCGTTCGAGGCGCGCTTCGTCGTAGGAGGGATTCAGATGCCCGAGCACGAGTTCGGCGACACCCGCTTCCTTGGCGATCGCGGCCGCGCCGTGCGCCGTCCCGTGACGACGCAGATCGGCGTGCCCGAGCGCTTCGTCGTCCGCGTCGAGCCACGCGTCGTGAACGAGCACGGAAGCGCCCTTCGCGAACGCCGCGGTTTCGGCGCGAACGACGGTGTCCGTGACGTACGCGACGTCGCGGACGCGGAACCCGACCGAGGGGTCGGAGTGCGGTTGGCGCACGACTTCGATCGTTTCTCCGGCGATCTTGTTGCGGCCCTCCCGCAACTCCACGATCGAGAAGCCCTTCCGGAACGTCTCTCCCCAACCGGTGATCGGCTGCGGAAGCAGCGGCGACGACCCGAAACGGGCGAGGACGGCCGCGCAATCGAATCCGGTGACGAGAACCCCGGGGCCCGCGATCGTCACTTCGTGGTCGCGCAGGAAGTGCGGCAGCATGTGCAGCCCTTCGATGTGATCGTGGTGGTAGTGGGACAGGAGAACGATCACCCGAGGTACCCGTTCAAGCACCAACCGCATCATCGGGTCCGACAAGCGGGACACGCCGACACCGCAATCAAAGAGGATCAGCGAACGCCGCGTTTCGAGGGCGTAGCAGTTCGTCGAACGCTTGGGAGACGGCACCCATCCGTTGCCGCCGAGCACGTAGAGTCGGGCCATCGCGGAAAAACCTCGCTGTCCCTTCATAACATGTCGGCGCGGTGCTAGCCCTTGGGGCCGGAAAGTCCGGGAAACGGCGCCCCGGACGCGGCCACCTCCGCCATGCCCTCCATCTCCGATTCGGTACTTGCGGCGCTCTCCAAGGTCGTCGATCGCGACCTCGGCAAGGACATCGTCACGCTCGGATTCGTGAAGGACCTCGCCGTCGCAGGCGACAAGGTCTCCTTCACCCTCGACCTCACCACGCCCGCGTGCCCCTACAAGGACGCGCTCGAAGCGGAAGCCCGCGGGGCGGCCGCCTCGGTACCCGGTGTGGCCTCGGTGGCGGTCACCATGACCGCGACCGTCCGTTCGACGGTGGCGACGGGACCGAACTCGCTGCCCGGTGTTCGCAACGTCATCGCCGTGGCCGCAGGCAAGGGTGGCGTCGGCAAGTCGACCGTCGCCGCGAACCTCGCGGCCGGCCTCGCGCGGGAAGGTGCCCGCGTCGGCCTGCTCGACGCCGACATCTACGGTCCGTCGATTCCGATTCTCTTCGGCACCGACTCGAAGCCCGTGACGATGGAAGGGCCCGGCGGCAAAACCTTGATCAAGCCCGTCTACGCGCACGGCGTGACTTTGATCTCGATGGGATTCTTCCTCGATCCCGACAAGCCGATCATCTGGCGCGGCCCGATGCTCCACGGCGCGCTCCGTCAGTTCTTCCAAGATGTGGCATGGGGCGAACTCGACTATCTCGTCATCGATCTTCCCCCGGGCACCGGCGACGTGGCGTTGACCCTCGTCCAAACGGTCCCGCTGACGGGTGCCGTGATCGTCGCGACCCCGCAAGCGGTGGCGCTCGCCGACGTGCGCAAAGCCGTCGGGATGTTCAAGCAAACCGGCATCCACGTCCTCGGCGTCGTCGAAAACATGTCGGGTGCGATCTTCGGTGAAGGCGGCGGACGCGCCTTCGCGGAACAAAACGGCTACCGATTCCTCGGAACGCTGCCGCTCGTCGCCCAGGTGCGCGAACTCGGCGACGCGGGCCGTCCGCCCGTTCTTTCCGACGATCCGTCGGTCTCGGGCCCGTTCCGCGCCTTGGTGGGTGCCGTCGCCTCGGCCGCCGCGATCCGCTGCGCCGAAGCTCCCCCGCAAGATCCCATCTCGCTCTCGGTCTGACGGCGACGCGTCCATGACGATCCTCGGCATCGGCACCGATCTCGTCGACGTCGCGCGGATGGACGAAGCTCTCTCGCGAGGCGGCGACGCGCTGAAAGCGCGTCTGTTCACGGCCGACGAAGCCGCGTACTGCCTCGCGCAACCGCGGCCCGCCGAACACTTCGCGGCGCGGTTCGCCGCGAAGGAAGCCGTCATGAAGGCGATGGGCGCGGGCTTCGGCCAAGGTTGCGAGTTCCACGAGATCGGTGTCGTCCGCACCGCGAGCGGCGCGCCGACCGTGGTGCTCTCGGGGAAAACCGCCGCCACCGCGACGTCACGGGGCGTCGGTCGTATCCACGTTTCGATGAGCCACACCGCCACGCACGCGACCGCCTACGCCGTCGCCGAAGCTTGAGTCTCAGCGCTTCCCCAGCCAACGCGTGAGAAAACCGGGGTGGGCCGCTTTGCGGAAATCCGCCGCGAGCCGCGCGAGTCCGGGGCGCCGGTCGGGCTGATCGGAAAGCCCCTTCGCGAGGGCGTCGATCAAGTCGGCCGCGATGCGTCCCTCGAGCGCGGCGCGCATGGATGTCGCCGCCGATTCCGCAGGTAGCCCGTCGAGCACGAGAAGCCGCGAGACCGAAAGCGCCACGATCCACGCGTCCGCCGCCCGACCGACGACACCGTGCACGACCCGCGCCTCGGGGGCGCGATCGTCGAGTTGCTCCGGCGAACGTCGTGCGATGGCTCCGGCGGCGTCGAACACGCCCGGAGCCCGAATCTTCAAGCCGCCGTGTCGATCGAATCCGATGGTCGACGGCGCTCCGTCGACGAGCAACACGTCGCGCCGATGGGCGGATTCCAACGCTTCCGCGAGGGCGGCACCGAAGGCCCACACCGCTTCGACGTGCGACGGATTTCTCGTCAACTCCGCCGAGGCGGACGCCCGCGAAGCCGCGTCCACCTGCGACGGTGCGGGTAATCCCACCGCGAGTGCGGCGATCGCGGAGGAGAGCGTTTCACGACCGCCCGCCGCGGCGAGGAATCGCACCACGCCGTCGAGATCCGCGGCCATGGGCTCGAAGGCCAGGTAGCCGAGATCGTCCTCGAATCCGGTTTCATAGGCAGCGACCCAAACGCCGCCTTCGAGGCCGCGCGCAAGCCCCGACGCGTGGAAGACGCGATCGACCACGCCCGAAGGCGTGTCGGCTCGAAGCAGCAGCACGTCCGCTTCGAGAGTGCCGTCCCGCTCGTAAGCCGGGAACCAGGCACCGAGGGGATGATCCGTTCCCGGGCCGTCGAGGACCCAACGACCGAGGTGACCGGGACGCTTCGCACCGACGGGGGCCGCTCCGATTCTCTCCTCGATCCATCGCGCGAACGGAGGCGTCGTCGGATCCTCGGAATCCGGGACCTCGAGAGAGGCGGCTTCCGCGTCCACGTGCGCGGACGGCGCGAGAAGCCCTTCGGCGAGAAGGAGTCGCCGCGTGGCGATGATCTCTTCGACCTCCTCCCGAGGGAGTCCGGACGCGGCCGCGATCCCGACGACGTCGGGTTCCGCGCCATCGAGCAATAGGCCGTCGACGATCCTCATCGTCGACGTCCGTCCACGTTCCGAATCCCTCGACGTCACGACGCGGCCCCTCCTTCGATCCCGGCGAGAACCTCCGACAGCTTCTTTTGAGCGCGATGGAAGAGGACGTTCACGGCGTTGGATGAAAGACCCATCGAATCGCCGACGTCCTTCGCCGAAAGTTGTTCGAAATGCCGCAGGCGAATCACTTCCGCGTAGTGCGCAGGAAGTTGAGCCATGGCGCGTTCGAGCGCTTCGACCCGTTCGCGACGTTCGACCGATTCGTACGGGGACGTGCCGTCGCCGGCGACCGTCGAAGCGAGGGCGGCTTCGGACGTCGCGTCCCGATTGACGGGAGCGTCGAGGGACTGCGCCGACGCATCGGCCCGTTTGCCCGTGTGGAAATGATGCTTGCCGAGATCCCGGACCTTCCAACGCGCGACCGTGAGGAGCCATTTCCAAAACGACTCCGGGTCGCGCAGTTCGAACTTGTGGAAGTTCCGGAACACCTCCATGTAGATGTCCTGGATCACGTCGTCCGGATCGGCGTGTTCGCGGAGGCGCGACGACATCCGGCTGCGCAGCGTCAATCGCAGTCGCGGATAGAAGCGGTCGAACAGCGGGTCGAACGCCGATGCATCGCCGTCCTTGATGCGGGCGACGAGCCTGTGCGTCGTTCTCGGGATCGAACCGCTCATCGGCGGGATCCTACCAAAGAAGCGTTTTCGGTTCGGTGTACCAGTCGAACGCGTCGCGCGCACCCTCGCGACCGAGTCCCGAACGTTTCATACCGCCGTAGGGCATCGGGTCGAGTCGCAGCGTCGGCACGTCACCGACCACGAGTCCACCGACGTCGAGCGTCGTGTAAAGACGCCTCACCAACCCCAAATCCTGCGTGAAGACTCCGGCCTGCAATCCGAAACGCGACGCGTCGAGGCGTCGTTCGATGTCGTCGATCGTCGACCACGCGGCGACGTCGACGACGGGTCCGAACACTTCCGAACCATGAAGTCGGGTCTCCGCGGGAACGTCGCGCAAGGCGAGCGGAGCGATCCAACGTCCGCGTCGCCATCCGGCGCCCGCGGGTGCCTCCGGCGCGTCGATCCGACCGACGGCTTCGATCCGCGCTCCCCGATCGAGGGCTTCGTGCACCCAAGCTTCGACGCGATCCGCGTCGCGGTCGCGAAGCAACGGACCGGCGAGGACTCCCGTCCGCAGAGGATCGCCGACGACGCTTCCGGCCACGATGTCCCGGAAGACTTCGAGAAACGCGTCGAGCACGGAGGCGTGAACGAGCACATGCTGCACCGAGATGCACACCTGTCCCGCGTACGCGAAGGCTCCGAACGCGATCCGTTCCGCGGCATGGCGCAACGGCGCATCCGCCGCGACGATCGCGAACGCGTCGCCGCCGAGTTCGAGAGCGACGGCCTTGCCCGCGGCGCGGTCGCGAAGCGCCCATCCGACCGCCTCCGAACCGGTGAACGTGAGGCCGCGAATGCGCGGATCCTCCACCAACGGAGTCGGATCACCCGACTCGGGGATCGCGACGCACGCAAACGCCTCCCGCGGCAACCCATGCGACGCGACGGCCGCATCGACGAGAGCCCCGAAGGCGCACGCGGTGCGCGCCGCGGCGGGAGCGGGTTTGAGAATCACCGGGCAACCCGTCGCAACGGCGGGCGCGACTTTGTGCGCCACGAGATTGATCGGAAAATTGAACGGCGTGATCGCCGCGACGACACCGATCGGAACGCGTCGGACCAGGGCTTCGCGACCCGCACCGCCGGGAACCGTGTCGAGCGGAACGAGACGACCTTCGTCGGTCGCCGCCACCGCCGCGGCATCTCGAAACGTCGTCGCCGCGCGCGCCACCTCGACGCGGGCCGCGTCGATCGGCTTCGCCACGTCGCGCGCGATCAACGCGGCGAAGGCGTCCGCGTCCCGCATCAATCCGTCGGCGACGTCGCGCAACACGGCGATCCGTCGCTCCCGCGTCGTGGCGGCGACCGCCCGACGCGCGGCGAATGCGGCCGCGATGGCGGCCTCGACGTCGGCGGGCGTTGCCCAAGCCGGCTCGGAAAGCGGCCGTCCGGCCGCCGCATCGTCGAGGAACGCCCTACCGAGTGCGGGCGGCATGGCGCTTCAGCGCCTCCTCGAGTTTCGACGTCCAATTCGCGATGTCGAGATCGAAGGCCCACGCCCCGTACTGACGTTCGTCCTCGGGATCGACCACCACGTAGTAGGGCTGTGTGATGGCCTTCACCATCCGCTCCTCGAGATCCAAGTTCTTCTTCGCCAACGCTTCGTTCGGATGGTCGCAGTGAAGTTCGACCACGACCATCTTGTCGAGAAGTTCGCGGACGGCCTTGTTGCGGAAGACGACCGCTTCGACCGTGCGACAGTTTTGACAGGTGAATCCCGTGAAGTCGATGAACAACGGGACGCGCGCGGCCTTCGCCGCGGCGACCGCGCCTTCATAGTCGTCCTTGAAGCGCGCCTCGATCCCGAAACGGGTCTCGGCGCCGCCTTCGGTCGTCTTCACACCGCCGAGAGATTTGCGCAACGCGGCGACGAGTTCCTGACGCTTGTGCTCGGGATCCTTGTGGGATTCGACGGCGGGCAGGTAACCGTCGATGAACTCGTTGAGCGGCGAACCGTCGAGTCCCGTGCCGAGGTACATCGCGGTCCCGAACGCGGTCATCGCGAAGAAGAGCCCCGTGACCGGCGTGCGCTCGGGTTCGCCGTCGTGCGGCAAACGGAACACCCCGAGGAGGTAGAGCCCCATCGCGACGAAGGCCGCCACGCAGATCACGAGGCACACCGTTCGGGGAAACAAATCCGGGAAACCGCCGTTCAGGAACTTCGTCGCCGCGACCAGTTCCACGAAGCCCATCACGACTTTGACTTGATTCATCCAACCGCCGGAGCGCGGCAGACTCTTCACGAGCGACGGAAA
Source organism: uncultured Planctomycetota bacterium (assembly GCA_903916245.1). Taxonomy (GTDB): domain Bacteria; phylum Planctomycetota; family CAIWVZ01; genus CAIWVZ01. Next base: position 9,805 of record CAIWVZ010000155.1, read on the forward strand.
CGCCGACAGGAAGAAGAAGGGCGCCGCGAGGACCGAAGAGAAGACGATCATGCCGAGCAGCGGACGCGACCAGGATCCGGTGGTCGCGGCCTGCGCGAGCAGCGTGCCCACGAAAGCCGCCGTGCACGTGAACGTGGTGATCGAGAAGAGGGCTCCCATGAGGAGCACGCCGCCGGTCCCGCCTTGGGATTGGGCGGACCCGACGAGATTCGTCATCCACGACGGGAGTTGCATCTCGAATCCGCCGAACAAGGAAGCCGCGAACACGACGAAGAGGATGCCGATGAACGCCTGCGTGATCCAATGTTGGGCGAAGACCGTCGCTCCCTGCCCGCCGAGCGCCGTCGTGAAGACGAAGCCGATGAGCGTGAACGACGCGACGATGCCGAAGCAGTAGAGAAGACCGAGCCGAATCGGCTTGCCGCCCGATTGCTTCGTGAAGTAGGAAATCGTGACCGGGATCATCGGGAACACGCAGGGCGTGAGCAGCGCGAAAGCCGCCGATCCGATCGCGAGAAGGATGAAGCCGAGCAACGTCGAGAACACCTTCGACGAGCCGCGGAAATCGACCCGCACACCGCCGGCGTCGAGATGGCCGTCGAGGGCGAAGGCGCCTTCCGGAGCCTCGGGACTCACCTTCACCGGAATCGTGACGCGCGTCGCGCCGTCCGCGGCGACGACCGTCGGCTTGCCGACGACGGCGACGAACGCCGCGTCCACGACGGCGCCGACGTCCCCCGGCGGCAAGGCGCCGTCGACCACCACCGTGAGGGTCGCCTCGGATCCCGGTTCGACGGACTCGGTCGACAACGTCGCCGTCGCGATCTTGGTCGGCTGAGAGGTCGGCGTCGGAGGTTCGACGCGCGGCGTCGGCGGTGCGGTCGTCACGGCGTTCGCGGGCCGCGTTTCCACGACGGCCGTCGGCGACGCGCTTCCGGCGACGTCGATGTCGAAGTCGTACGAGAACGACGCGGGCGGCAGACACGACTTCTCGTCGCACGTCTGGTAGCGCATCCGGAACCGCCACGTCGTTTTTCCCGGGCTCGACGGGACGAACGGAACCTTGAAGGTCACTCCGCCTTCGTGCCCGGAATACGACGGTTCGCCGGGATGATCTTCGGGCGGCGGAACCGCCGTGATCGCATCTTTGTCGACCTTCACCGCTCCGCCGGACTTCGGCGTGACGTCGAAGCGCGTCGGCGTCGCGATTTCGGTTTTCGGATCGAGCGCGTAGATGTGCCAACCGTCGTCGACGTCGATTTCGATCTCGACGATGCACGATTCCCCGACCGAGGCGGTCGTCGGAACCGTCAACGCGACGATCTTGAGCGGGTCGTCGCCGCGGCGCGGCGTCACGGATTCGGGTCGTTCGATGCGCGGTCGCGGCGACGGCGGCGGCGACGCACCGCCGGCGACCGTGACTTCCCACGGCGCCGACGAGGGCGGCAGACAACTCTCGTCGGTGCACGACGTGAAGTCGACGCGCCCCTTGACCTTGCCCGATCCGGTCGCGGTGAACGGGATCCGGAACGCGACGACGCCTTCGTGGTAGTCGTACTCTTGAACGTAGTCCGACCCCTCGAACGTCTGCCGCTTGTGCTTCGGCGGCGGTTCCTTCGCGTCCCCGGTCAACTTCCCGGGTCCTTCGGTCACCGTGAAGCGGGTTCGCGTCGCGGTATCGCCGACCGAAGCGGCGTAAATGTGCCAACCTCCGTCGATCGCGATCTCGACGACGAGGTCGCCACCGTCGATCTTGGCGGACTTGACCTTGACGGGATTGTCCTGCGCGACGCCCATCCCCGCGAAGAGGACGAGCACGGCGAGGAACGCCGACAACCATGAAAAGGAGCGGGGCATCGGAGGGATCTTAACGGCGCGCCGCGCTATCGTCCCGACATGCCTTCCGACCTCCACATCGAGACGTTTCCCGTCGGCATGCTCGGGTGCAACTGCACCATCATCGGAGACCCGGACACCGGAGATGCCCTCGTCATCGACCCGGGCGACGAGCCGGACGAGGTCTGCGCCCGCCTCGACGCCCTCGGCCTGCACCCGGCCGCACTTATCCACACGCACGCCCATTTCGACCACATCGGCCGCTCTTCGGCGGTCGCCATGCGCACGGGCTCGGGAATGCACCTGCATGAGGGGGATCTCTTTCTCTATGAAAATCTGGCGACCCAAGCCGAGTGGTTCGGGCTGTCGCTTCCCCCGGGGCTCCCCCTCGCGGGATTCTTGAAGGACGCGGACGTGATCGGCCGCGGACGGGCGTCCGTGGAGGTGGTCCATACGCCGGGGCACACCCCGGGCTCCGTCTGCTTCCGGCTTGCGGGGCCGGTTCCCATGCTCTTCTCCGGCGACACGCTTTTCGCGGGGGGGATCGGACGCACGGATCTGTGGGGTGGCGACGGGCGTCTCATCGTCCGATCCATCCGCGAGCGCCTTTACACGCTCTCCCCCGAGACGCGGGTCATCCCGGGTCACGGCCCCGAAACGACGATCGACGAAGAGCGCGCGACCAACCCGTTCGTCCAGTCGTGACCTCCGTGTCGCACCGCGTCGATCGCGTATAGTCCCCCGCGCGGCGAGAAGGTCCGCGATCGAAGGGGAGCTGCGATGGTGCCGATGCCGGGAATGTCGTTCGACGCGAAGCAATCCGTATTGACCGATGCGCAAAAGTCCGCTTGGGCGGAGGCCCGCAAGGCGGCGGTCGAAACGATCCTCGTCTCCACGTCGCTCGCGGCGTCGGGGCACCCCGGCGGCTCGCTGAGTTGCATCGACCTCCTCTTCGGGATCTACGGCATCTCTAACATCCATCCGGGGAACCTTCACGCGGACGACCGCGACGTGGTGATCGTCAGCAACGGTCACATCTCTCCCGGCGTCTACGCCACCCTCGCCACCCACGGCTTCGTCGCCACCTCCGACGTCATCACGGGGTTCCGCAAGGCGGGATCGATGTTCGCGGGCCACATCGAAACCAAGGTTCCCGGCGTGGAGTGGAACACGGGCAACTTGGGCCAAGGACTCTCCGCGGGCGCCGGAGCCGCACTCGCGCGAAAGCTGCGCGGCAACGACGGTTGGTCGTGGGTGCTCATGGGCGACGGCGAGCAGCAAAAGGGACAGATCGCCGAGGCCCGCCGCTTCGCCGTGAAATTCGGTCTCAACAACCTCGTCTGCGTCGTCGATCGCAACTTCCTGCAAATCGGCGGCGACACGCGGGAAGTCATGGATCAAAACGTCGAGGCGGATTTCGCCGCGGCCGGATGGAACGTCTGCACCATCGACGGTCATGATCCGGCGGAGATCTTCGAGACCTTCGCGCGCATCCGTCGCGGCGAAGTGCCGGACGCCTCGCGTCCGACGTGCGTCGTCGCCAAGACCGTCATGAGCAAGGGCGTTCCCTTCATGGAGAACAAGGCCCACTATCACGGCAGCCCGCTGTCCGAAGCGGATCTCCGCAAGGCGTTGGCGGAGTGCGGGATCCCCGACCGCGTGGATCACTGGAAGGCAGCGCGCGCCGCGGCACCGATCCAAGCCGGGATCCACGAGGACTGGCCGACGTTCGGCGGCATCGAGGTCGGCCCCGCGGTGACGCGCACGGCGGCGACCGACTGCCGCTCGGCGTACGGGGACGTGCTCGAAGATCTCGCGCGTCGCAACAACGGCGGTCCGGCCCCGAAGGTCCTCGGCGTGTCGAGCGACCTCGAAGGGTCGGTGAAGATGTCGGGCTTCCGGAAGCTGTCCCCGAAAGCCTTCTTCGAAGGCGGGATTCAAGAACACAACAACGCCGTGGTGGCGGGCCGCCTCGCCCGCGAAGGATTCCTCACCTTCTTTTCCACCTTCGGCGTCTTCGGCGTCTGCGAGTCCTACAACCAACAACGGTTGAACGACATCAACATGGCCGGAATCAAGGTGGTGTGCACGCACCTCGGACTCGACGTCGGCGAAGACGGACCGACCCACCAGAACATCGACTACGTCGGGCTCATGCTCGGAACGTTCGGCTTCGAGGTGTATCTCCCTCTCGATCCCAATCAGACCGACCGCATCATCCGTCACGCCGCGACCACCCGTTGCAACACGTTCGTCGGCATGGGCCGATCGAAGATGCCGCTCGTCGCCAAGCCCGACGGATCTCCTTTCTACGACGACGGGTACACCTTCACGCCGGGCAAGATGGACGTCATCCGGGAAGGTACCGACGTGACCCTCGTCACGATGGGCGCGGCATCCACCTACGCCCTCGCCGGAGCGAAACTCGCTGCGGAACGCGGCGTTTCCGTTCAGGTACTCGGCTGCGCGTCGATCCGCCCCTTCGACGTCGAGGGCGTTCGCCGCGCCGCGACGACGGGTGCGATCCTCACCGTGGAAGACCACTCGGTCCAAACGGGACTCGGTGCGCTCGTCGCACAAGCGGTCGCCGACTTGGGCCTCGTCGCGCGTCTGAAGCGACTCGGGGCTACACGATACGGAACAAGCGGCCCCTCGCCGGAAGTCTTCCGCGAGCAAGGCATGTCGGCCGAAAACATCGCTTCCGTTTTGATCGAACTCGCGCGTCGCTGACACGTCCGAGTTTTTTGCCATTCTTGCCGAGCACGTCCGTGGGGTACAATCACGGGCGGAGGCGCGGTCAACAACATGGATTTCAGCGAACGCTTCGAGCTCGTGGTGCGGCAGGCTCTCGAAGAGGTCGCCGTCGGCGAGATGCCGACGTCGGCCGAAATGGTCGCGCGCGTCCATCAGGACTACGCGGCGCCGCTCGGTGACGCACTCTACCGACTCTGTATCGAACACGGTGTCGAATGGAACGCCTTCCGCGAGTCCGTGATCGACGCCGTGCTGCGTCGCCCCGCGAAAGTCGGGGCCGCGGCGAAGCGCCCGTTGGCGGGCGTCGAACCGTTCCACGATCTGATCCTCCTCGCGGTCGAAACGATGCCGCCCGACGGCCTCGACGTTCCCGGCGACGAGTGACGCTCATCCGCGGGCGCGGCTGAACGGCGCGTTCCGGTTCGCAGGCGCTCGCGCTACGATGCGCGCATGCTTTCCGGCACCCTCGCGGCCGCACTGACTCCCTATACACCGGGCGCCGACTCCCTCGATCTCGGGGTGATTCCGGCCTACGCGGATTGGCTCCTCGCACACGGTGCCTCCGGCGTCCTCAGTGCGGGCACCACGGGCGAGAGCGTCCTCCTTTCCGAGGACGAGCACATGAGATTGGCCGAAGCCTGGCGCACCGCCCTCCGCGGACGCGGACTTCTCGCCGTGCATGCGGGCGCACAAACGACCGCCGAAACCGTGCGTCTCTCGGCGCATGCGAAGTCGATCGGCGCCGATGCGGTCGCGGTCATCGGCCCGCCCTACTTCGCCTTCGACCCCGAAGAACTCTTCGCCCATTTCAAGGCGGCGGCGGATGCGTGCGCCCCCGTTTCCTTCTACGTCTACGAGTTCGCGGCGCGCGCCGGATACGCGCTTCCGATCCCGATGCTGCAACGTCTCAAAGCGGCATGTTCGAACGTCGTCGGGCTCAAGGTGTCGGACGCTCCCTTCGAAAAATTCAAACCCTACCTGCTCGAAGGTTGGGACGTCTTCGTCGGACCGGAAGCCTGCCTCGTCGACGGCCTCGCCCACGGAGCGAAGGGGGCCGTCTCGGGGCTCGCCGCGGTGTACCCCGATCGAGTCTCCGCCGTCGTGCGTCGGCCCGACGCCGCCTCCGGTGCCGCCGTCGCGGCTCTACGCGCATCGATGCAGTCGCTGCCGTTCCACGCGGCGGGCAAGGCGATCCTCCGCGCGCGCGGTGTGCCGATCGGCCCGGACGTCCGCCGTCCGCTCCGCGGTCTCACGCTCGACGAAGCCCGCGTCGCGGCCGCCATCGCCGCCGCGAATCCCTGATCCATGCGCGTCCTCGTCGCGGGGAGCGGAGCGGTCGGCGCGTCGACGGCGTGGAATCTCGCCCGGCGTGGCGTCGAAACCGTTCTCGTCGAACGTCGCGACGACTTGTGTGCGGGAGCCTCGCGCCGAGCGTTCGGCGGTGTGCGTCAACAGTTCGACGACGATGCGGAGATCGCGCTCGCACGGGCGAGCCTCGATTTCTTCACGTCGCTACCCGACGGCCTTTTCGCTCCGGTCGGATATCTCTACCTCGCGACCGATGCAGCGACGGAGACGCGTCTGCGTGAGCGACACGAAAAGCAACGGCGCCTCGGCGTCGCCTGCGTTTGGCTCGACCGTGAAGGCGTCTCGAAAGCCGCACCCGGAATCCGCGTCGACGACGTGCACGGCGGATTGTTCGGCCCGGAGGACGGCCTCGCCGATCCGGAGGCCGTAACGCGCCTCATGATCCGCCGCTTCGTCGACGCGGGAGGACGTGTCGTCGTCGGTACTTCCATCGAAGATGTGGCGTCTCCGGGCGACGCGATCGTCGTCGCCTGCGGAAGCGAAACACCGGAGGTTCTCGAGCGGCTCTCGGCCCGCGGCTTCCTCGCGCGAGACGCGTCGCCGCCGATTCGCCCGCTCGTGCGCAGCCTCGCGGAAACCGGTCCCGTCGCGGCCGACCCGCGCCTCCCCCTCGTGATCGAGGCGTTCGACGGTTTCCATTTCCGCGCCCGCGGCGACGCGCTCCGTCTCGCGATGGCCGATACACCGCCTCGGTGGGCGGATTCGTGCGACCCCGCGCCCGCCCCCCCGGACGGCTTCGGTCGGATTCCGCTCGAACGTCTGAGAAGTCGCTTCCCCGCCGCGAAGGCCACGACCATCGTCCGACGTTGGGCGGGACTCTACGACGTCACACCGGACGCGCGACCGATCATCGACCGCGTCGCGAACGACGTTTGGATCGCGGCGGGTTTCTCGGGACACGGATTCATGACGTCTCCCGCCGTGGGCGCGCACCTCGCGGATTGGGTCGCCGACGGCGCACGTCCTCCCGTCTTCACCGGCTTCGCCGCGGATCGTTGGAACGGTGATCCGCCGAACGCGTGGCCCACGCTTCTTTGACGGGCCGCGCCTACTGACGCAACTGATCGACCTCTTCCTGTCCGTCCTCCACGGCGGCATGCAGGTGGATCGCCGCGAGCGCGACGTGCAACGGCCAAGACGCGGTCGGCAGCGATCCGCGCACGACGATCATCGATCCCCATGCGGCTGCGATCACCGGAACGTGGTGCTGCAGGAGCCGCAGCGAACGGGAAATCGAGGGCAGCAATCCCGCGCGATCGAGGGCTCGGCGCAGAAACGCCACCGTGCGCGCCGTGGGATCGGATTCGACGAGATCGCCCGCGACGCGCGCGATCCGATGAATCGCGGCGAGCACGAAAAGACGCCCTTCATCGGACAACCCGAGTCGGGCCAACGCGTCGCGGAACGCCGGAACGCCGCGAGAAATCGCTTCAAGTTCGGCGTGTTCCGTCGCGTCGAGTCCGCGGGCGACGAGTTCGGCGACACGCTCGAAGTGCATTCGTTCGACGTCGCGTTCGGAAAGTCCCGGATACGGATCGAGCCCGATGCGCTTCCCGGCCACCAGCAAGATTTCCCACCAATTCCGCGGACCGGCCAACGGAATCATCGCGCGAATCATGCCCTCGCTGCGGGCCTGAAGCCCCTTCACGGGCGTCGCGATCAAGAGCCACGCTTCGCCGAATCGGTCACCGTGCGCCGAGCCCAACGGAACGTCGAGAATCGACGCGATCTCCCGTCGACCTTCCCCCGTCATCGTCGCGAGGAGCGCGAGGGGGCGATGGGCCCCCTGCGCGCGCGCTTCCGAGATGGGATCCCGGAGTGCCGGGTTGCCGGAGGACATCGGTGCTTCTCACATGTTCCGACGGTATTGTCCGCCGACTTCGAACAACGCGTGCGTGATTTGTCCCAACGACGCGACGCGCACCGTCCGCATGAGTTCGTCGAAGAGGTTTCCCTTCGGGTCGAGCGCGACTTCCTGCAATCGCCGAAGGGCCGCCGGACACTCCTCGGCGTGCGCGGCGTGCCATCTGCGAAGATCGACGAGGCGCTCGGCCTTCTCGTCCGGCGTCGCGCGGGACAGTTCGAGGCTGTCCATCGTCTTCAGATGATCGCCGCCCTCGTTCACGAACGTGTTGACGCCGATGATCGGCAGTTCGCCCGAGTGTTTCAGGTGCTCGTAGAGCTGCGACTCGTCCTGAATGCGACGGCGCTGGTACTCCGTTTCCATGGCGCCGAGCACGCCGCCTCGCTCGTCGATCCGTTCGAATTCGCGGAGGACCGCTTCTTCGACGAGATCCGTCAGTTCGTTCACGATGAACGATCCCTGCAGAGGGTTCTCGTTCTTCATGATGCCGTGTTCCCGATTGACGATGAGTTGAATGGCCATCGCACGGCGGACGGATTCCTCCGTCGGCGTGGTGATCGCCTCGTCGTAGGCGTTCGTATGGAGCGAGTTGCAGTTGTCCTGCAACGCGATCAACGCCTGCAACGTCGTCCGGATGTCGTTGAAGTCGATCTCCTGCGCGTGCAGCGAACGGCCCGACGTCTGAATGTGGTACTTGAGCTTTTGGCTGCGTTCGTTCGCTCCGTAGAGACGGTCCATCGCGACGGCCCAGATCCGGCGAGCGACGCGGCCGATCACCGTGTATTCGGGATCGAGCCCGTTCGAGAAGAAGAACGAAAGGTTCGGCGCGATGGCGTCGACCGGCATCCCGCGCGAGAGGTAGTACTCGACGTAGGTGAATCCGTTCGCGAGCGTGAACGCGAGTTGCGACACGGGGTTCGCCCCCGCTTCCGCGATGTGGTAACCGGAGATCGACACCGAATAGTAGTTGCGGACGTTGCGGTCCACGAACCACTGCTGGATGTCTCCCATCATGCGGAGCGCGAACTCCGTCGAGAAGATGCAGGTGTTTTGCGCCTGATCTTCCTTCAGGATGTCGGCCTGAACGGTACCGCGAACGGTCGACACGGTGCGCGCCACGATGTCGGCGTGCTCCGGAGGCGTCGGGATGCGCCCGTGCTTCGCCCTAAAGGCGTCGACCTGCTGATCGATCGCGGTGTTCATGAAGAACGCGAGAATCGTCGGTGCGGGGCCGTTGATCGTCATGGACACCGAGGTGTTCGGGTCGCAAAGATCGAAGCCCGCGAACAGGCGCTTCATGTCCTCGAGCGTGCAGATGGAAACGCCCGACTCGCCGACCTTGCCCCAAATATCGGGGCGCTCCGCGGGGTCTTCTCCGTAGAGGGTCACCGAATCGAAGGCCGTCGACAGACGCTTCGCCGGGTCGTTGCGAGAGAGGAAGTGGAAGCGACGATTGGTCCGATCGGGGCCGCCCTCGCCCGCGAACTGACGCTTCGGCTCTTCGTCGGTGCGGCGCAATTCGAAAACACCCGCGGTGAACGGAAAGCGTCCGGGAAGGTTCTCGGTGCCGATGAATCGGAAGAGATCCGCCTTCGAAGCCAGTCGCGGTAGCGCCACTTTGGGGATCGCGATGCCCGACAGACTCGTGGTCTTGAGCGGGCGACGGATTTCCTTGTCGCGGACCTTCGAAACGAGCGCATCGCCGCGGTAGGCCGCCGCGGTGGTCTCCCAATCGGCCATCGCGCGGACGGTCGACGGGAGGAGCGCCGCGCGCGCATCGGCCGCCGCGCGGGAGACGGCCGTCGCGACCTCGACGGAGGCACCGCCGGCGCGCAACGCCTCGGCCGCGGTTTCGAGCGCGTCCACGCGCCCCAACGCTTCGGCCTCGGACTCGACGGATTTCCGGTAGAGGCGGCAGGTTTCCGCGACCTCGGCGAGGTAGCGCTGCCGCTTCGCCGGAATGATTCGCGCCCGCGCTTCCGACGCATGGGACGCCGGGGCGGCGAATCGGCTCTTCCATCCGGCGTCCGTCTTCGCGTTGACCGCATCGACGATGCCGAGCCAACACGCGGTCACGCCCGGGTCGTTGAACTGCGCGGCGATGGTTCCGTAAACGGGCAACGCGTCGTCCGAACCGTCGAACTTTTGGTGGCTGCGACGCCACTGCTTGCGAACGTCGCGCAGGGCGTCGAGCGCGCGCGGACGGTCGAACTTATTGAGAACGACGACGTCGGCGAGATCGAGCATGTCGATCTTTTCGAGCTGCGACGCCGCTCCGTATTCGGGAGTCATCACGTAGACCGAGACGTCGACGAGATCGACGACCGACGATTCGCCTTGGCCGATCCCCGAAGTTTCGACGATGACGAGATCGTGCCCGGCCGCTCGGCACGCGGCCACCGCGTCGCCGACGGCCTTCGAGATCGATCCCGCCCCGCGCGTCGCCAAACTCCGCATGTAGACGCGATCGCTGTGGATGGCGTTCATCCGGATGCGGTCACCGAGCAGCGCCCCGCCCGACTTCCGCTTCGTGGGGTCCACCGAAATCACCGCGACGGTGCCCGACGAGAAATCGAGCAGAAACCGTCGGACGATTTCGTCGATGAAGGACGATTTCCCGGCGCCGCCCGTGCCGGTGATGCCCACGACCGGCACCTTGCGGGTCGTCGTGCGGACGAGGTCCCCGAAAAGCCGTTCCTTCTCGGCCGGATCCCCCTGCCCGTTCATTTCCGCCACGGAGATGACGCGCGCGAGTTCGAGTTCCGAGGCCCTTCCGGGCGCGAGCCGCGGCAGAGGATTCGGGGGCTTCGGCGTCGCGAAGTCCGCTTCCCGCACCATATGGCCGATCATGCCGTCGAGGCCCATCCGTCGACCGTCTTCGGGCGAAAAGATCTTCGAAATCCCGCAGGCTTCGAGCTCGGCGATTTCGCGAGGCACGATGGTTCCGCCACCGCCACCGAAGATCTTCACGTGCGTGGCCCCCCGCCGGTCGAGGAGTTCGCGCATGTACTTGAAGAACTCCATGTGGCCGCCCTGATAGGACGACACCGCGATTCCCTGAACGTCCTCCTGGATCGCCGCGTTGACGATCTCGTCCACGGATCGGTTGTGGCCGAGATGGATGACCTCGACCCCGAAATCCTGCAGCAAACGACGCATGAGGTTGATGGACGCGTCGTGCCCGTCGAAGAGCGAGGCGGCGGTGACGAAACGGACGTGGTGAACGGGCTTGTAACGGGCGGCCGTGGGGGTCGTCGTCATGGGCGTTCCTGGGCAACCGACCGCCGATCGGTCGCTAGGGTTCGCGAGGGCCGCGGATCCGCCCGACCGGGGTGATCGACGCTTAGGTTACCGACGAGGACCCGCGGGAAAAACGAGACAGCAGGGGGCGAAGAGAGGAGTACTGTGCCGTCCGGGAAAACGAACCGGGAGGAGGAGTGTGAGGAGTCGAACGAGAACAACAGCCCCCTGCTGTCCACCCGTATAGGCGGGATCGGGTCGGAAAACGGCAAAAATGATCGCCACGATTTCGAGGAGGCCCCTCCGGCAACCGGGGGCCGCCGAGCACCAACGATCGTAAACCAATAAAGGATAGAGATTTATGATCGCACGTGCGACGGGCCTAATCGTCACGCGGGCACCCAGGAAAATCCTCCGTCGTCCGCACCCGGAGCCTTCGAAATCGCGCGAACTCCGTCGTCCGTACCCCGCGTGCACTCCCCGTCGTCACACCACGCTTCGAACTCCGCAGCGAGACCCCGCTGTTCGAGAAATCGTCGCATCCGGTCCGCATCGGCACGCGCGTCGCGTTCCCACCCCAAGGTCGTCGCGAGCCAGAAGCCGTCTCGTCCCCGCGCCTCGACCTTGCTCGCGACCGCCGCCCGAAGGAGTTGCTCCCGTGACGCGGGCGACAGGCGCAGGACGTCGGCGATCTCGAGAACGGCTTCGCCCGACGGCACCAGCGAACCGCCGAGCATCTGCGAGACGGTGCCCGCCGATCGCCCGAGGACTTGGGCCAACGCGCGCCCCGACGGAATGCCGACGGCCTCGGCCCGCTCGAGAAGCAGGCGCCCGAGCAGAAGGCGGAAGGGAGAGGACGGAAGGGAGGGATTCGTCATGACGACCGTGTCCGCAGACCTGACGGGTACCATGCCGACCTGCATGGACCGCAGCACCCTCAAAGACGCCGGACCGAACAGGAGCGTCCCCATGACATTCAGGATTTCGAAGACGATTTGGCTCCCCTTCTTCCTCGCCGCCGCTCTCGTCGCCCAATCGGGGGACAAGATCCCGACGAACCTCAAGCCGCCGTCGGCCGACCGTGCCACCGGTTTCGCGACGATCACCGCCGACGACTGCAAGACGTGGCTGTCGACGCTCGCCTCCGACGAGTTCGAAGGACGGGGCACCGGCCAAGCGGGCTATCAGAAGGCCGCCGACTACGTCGCCGCTCATTTCAAGGACTGGGGCCTCACTCCCGTCGGCGACAAGAATTCCGAAGGTCAGCCGACCTACTTTCAGAACATGATGTTCGAAGGCTCGTCGATCGACGTCCCCGGAGCGGTCTTCGAATACTCGGGAGGCAAAGAGCCGGTCGCCCTCAAGATGGGCGAAGGTTGGAGCGCCTCGGGATCGGGCAACATCTCGGGCGAATGGCCCGTCGTCTTCGTGTCGGGCAAGGCGAGCGCCAAGGAACTCGGATCGCTCGACGTCTCCGGAAAAGCCGTGATCTTCATGCCCGTCGCCGAAGCGACATCCGGGGCGCGCGGCAACCGCGCCGGCCGCACATCGCGCGACCTCGCGTCGAAAGCGGCCGCCGTCTTCACCGTAAACGACGTGGCGGCGGCACGGCTTCCGACCGCCTCGAGCGTCGTGCCGAAGTCGGCACGTCCGCCCGCGGGGGCGGGTGAAGGCGGCGCTTCGAAGCGCACTCCGACGCTGTCGATTTCTTCCGCCGCCGCGAAGTCCATCGCCGCCGCCGCCGGCGTCGACCTCGACAAGCTCGTCGCGTCGGCGACGGAAGCCCCGGTCTCGAAGGCGGGCAAGGGAAAGATCAAGGTCGGCGTCGCCACCGAAACGAAGGAGATTCCGGTTCCCAACGTGATCGGCAGTCTCGAAGGCTCGGACCCGGCGTTGAAGTCGGAAGTCGTCATCATCGGCTCCCACCTCGACCACCTCGGCCGCAACGCCACCGGCGAGATCTTCAACGGCGCCGACGACGACGGTTCGGGATCGACGGGCCTCCTCGCGGTCGCCCGCGCCTTCGCGAAGAACGGGACGCGCCCGAAGCGCACCATGGTGTTCATCGCGATGTGCGGTGAAGAAATGGGTCTTCTCGGCTCGGGGTACTACGTCGAGAACCCGATCTTCCCCATCGAGAAAACCGTCGCCGAATTCCAGATGGACATGATCGGTCGGAACGAGGAGCACCACCCTTCCGAGAATCCGACGAACGAAAAGGCCGAGGAGAACGTCAACACGCTCCATCTCATCGGCTCGAAGAAGTTGTCGACGCAGCTCCACGAGATCATCGAAGCGACGAACACCGCGCACATCGGATTCGTCTTCGAGTACGACCAGGAAGGCGTCTACTTCCGCAGCGATCACTACAACTTCGCGAAGAAGGGCATCCCGATCTCGTTCTACTTCTCGGGATTCCACCCCGACTACCACCGCCCGACGGACGACGTCGAGAAGATCGACTTCTCGAAGGTCTCGCGCACCGCGAAACTCGTGTATCTGTCCGCCTACGAGGTCGCGGATCGCACCGCGCGCGTCGTGGTCGACAAGAAGCCGGAAACCGAGCGTCGTCGTCGCGGCTGATCCGGACGTCTCCGCGAACGAAGAAGGCCGCCGATTTCTCGGCGGCCTTTTTCATTCGGTGCGATTCGAATCAGCCGAGGCGCGCGAGCAGATCGAGCCGCTGACGCTCCATCTCGGCGGGGAGACGGCTGCCGAACTTCGCGAAGAATTCCGCGACGTTCTCGGCTTCCGCCTTCCACTCGCCCGCGTCCACGTTGAACAGATCCGCGCGCGTCGCGTCGTCGAGATCGAGACCCGACATGTCGACGGCACCCGGGGCGGGCAAGTGTCCGATCGCACTCTCGACGGCGGCGCCGCCGCCGTTGCAGCGATCGATCACCCAGCGGAGGACGCGGAGATTCTCGCCGAATCCCGGCCACACGAACTTGCCGGCCGCGTTTTGGCGGAACCAGTTCACGTGGAAGATCTTCGGCGCGTGCTTCATGCGACCGCCCATGCGCAACCAATGTGCGAAATAGTCGCCCATGTTGTAGCCGCAGAACGGAAGCATCGCCATCGGATCGCGACGCACGACGCCGACCGCACCGGTCTGCGCGGCGGTCGTCTCCGACGCCACCGACGCTCCGACGTAGACGCCGTGATTCCAGTCGCGAGCCTGATAGACGAGCGGTGCGGTGCGCGCACGACGTCCGCCGAAGATGATCGCGGAGATCGGAACGCCTTGGGGGTCTTCCCACTTCGGCGAGATCGAGGGGCACTGTGCCGCGGGTGCCGTGAAACGCGCGTTCGGGTGGGCCGCCTTTTCGGTCGAACCCTTCGCCCACGGCTGTCCCTTCCAGTCGGTCAGGGTTTCCGGGACTTCGCCGTCGATCCCTTCCCACCACGGCATCCCGTCCTTCGTGACGGCGACGTTCGTGAAGATCGAGTTCTTCTTGAGGGACGCCATCGCGTTCGGATTCGTCTTCGAACCCGTTCCCGGGGCGACGCCGAAGAAGCCCGCTTCCGGGTTGATCGCCCAAAGGCGGCCGTCCGGACCGACGCGCATCCAAGCGATGTCGTCGCCGACCGTCCACACCTTCCACCCCTTCTGACTCGCGGGCGGAACGAGCATCGCGAGGTTGGTCTTTCCGCAGGCCGACGGGAACGCCGCCGCGACGTAGGTCGTTTCTCCCTGCGGATTTTCGATGCCGACGATCAGCATGTGTTCGGCGAACCAACCCTCTTCGCGCGCTTGCGTGCTCGCGATGCGGAGGGCGAAGCACTTCTTGCCGAGGAGGGCGTTTCCGCCGTAGCCGGAGCCGATCGACCAGATCAGCTTCTCTTCGGGGAAGTGCATGATGAACCGGCGGTCGGGCGACAGGTCGCCGAGCGAGTGCAGCCCCTTCACGAAATCGGACGAGTGGCCGAGCTGGCGCAGCGCGACGTCACCCATGCGGGTCATGATCCGCATGTTGACGACGACGTACGGCGAGTCGGTGATTTCGACACCGACCTTCGACGAGGGCGACCCGACCGGCCCCATGAGGTAAGGCACCACGTACATGGTGCGTCCCGCCATGCAGCCGTCGTAGAGCGGCAGCATTTGGGCGCGCCCTTCTTCGGGCGACTTCCAGTAGTTGTTGGGGCCGGCGTCGTCCTTCGACGGCGTGCAGATGAACGTCAGGTGCTCCGTGCGGGCGACGTCGTTCGGGTTCGAGCGGTGGAGGTAGCTGTTCGGGTAGGCGTCGTTGAGTTTCGACAGCACGCCGGAAGCCGTCATCTCGTTGATGAGACGGGTGTTCTCGGCGTCCGAACCGTCGCACCATTCGATCTTCGCGGGCTTGCAAAGCGCCGCGCACTCGTCGACCCAGGACTTCAGGGCTGCGTTCACTGTCGATCTCGCTGGCGTAAGTAGATGAGAACGAGTCTCACCGAAGAACGCCCTCCGGCCCCCCGGCGCGAACCGGAGGCCCCGAGGACGGGAACCCTTCGATGTTGCCAAGTCTCGGGCCTCCCGCCAACGCGTTTCCGCGGAGTTCCTCGGCGACCGATCCCGCGGGAAAATCGTGCGAAACCGACGTCTCGCAGCGGGTTCCGCGAAGCACGAAAAACCGTCCCGTCATCTAAGATCTTCGAGTCGGAACCACGCACCGACGACCGGAGATGCCATGGGTGGTCATGCAGAAGAGGGCAAGGGGTCCGTTTCACGCCGCGGATTCCTGAAGAGTGCGGGCGTCGCGGCCGCGGCGACGTCCCTGATCGACGACGCGAAGAAGGCGATGGAGCCGGTCGGCCCCGCGCCGGCGGCGGCCGTTCGCGGCGAGACCGAGATCCGCTTCAAACTGAACGGCAAGGAAACCGTCGCGAAGGTTCCTCCGTCGATGACGCTCCTCGAACTGCTCCGCGAACGCTTGGACATGACGGGGACGAAGCAGGTCTGCGACCGCGGAGCCTGCGGAGCGTGCACCGTTCATCTCGACGGACGCACCGTCAACTCTTGTCTGCTGCTCGCGATGGACGCGACCGGACGGGACGTGACGACGGTCGAAGGGCTCGCCGTCGGCGACCGCCTGCACCCGGTGCAGCAGGGCTTCGTCGAAGAGGACGCGATGCAATGCGGGTTCTGCACCCCCGGCATGGTGATGTCGTGCGCGGCGCTCCTCGCCAAGAATCCCGCCCCGACGCGCGCCGAATGCGCCGAAGGCATTTCGGGGAACATCTGCCGCTGCGGCACCTACCTGAACATCTTCCGCGCGATGGATCGCGCGTCGGCGCTCGCCAAGGGAGGCAAGTGAGATGAACGCCGACGATCCCGTGATCCCCGTCGATCCGCAGGACCCGGCTCCGCGCCGACGCCGCAACCAGCAGGACGGCGCCCGCGGCGGCAAGCCGTTCAAGTTCGGGCAAAAGGGCGACGTCCGCGAAGTCGCCGTCAACGTGCCGCCCGATGAACCACCTCCGTGGCAGTTCGGCGATACCCACGCCGTAGTCGGACAACGCACGCCTCGCGTCGACGCGGTGGCGAAGGTCACCGGCAAAGCCCGTTACGCCTACGACATGAATCTTCCGGGGATGGTGTGGGCGGCCTTCGTGCGTTGCCCCCACGCACGCGCGAAGGTGACCGCGGTCGACTACGCGGAAGCATTGAAGATTCCCGGCGTCCTCGTCGCGAAGGACTACGGATCGAAGGAGATCCGTTACGCGCTCCAGCACTTCGGCATCGTCGCCGCGGAAACGCACGCGGCTTGCCTCGAAGCCGTTCGCGCGGTGAAGGCGACGTTCGAAGTCCTCCCCCACGCCGCGCGCATGGACCAAGCGCTCGCGCCGGATGCGCCGCGCGTCCACGCCGAGCGCCCGAACAAGACCGGCGACGATTTCCGTCCCGAAGCCGTCGCCGCCTTCGAAAAAGCGGCTCAAGGCTGCGACGCCGTCGTCTCGGGCATCGCGACGACCGAAGTGCAGACGCACATGTGCCTCGAACCGCACGGCGTGACCGCCCGCTTCGAGGCCCCCGACCGCGCCACGGTGTGGGCGTCCACACAAGCGACGTTCGGCGCTCGCGGCGAAGTCGCCCGCGTGCTCAAAGTGCCCGAAGCGAACGTGACGGTGATCGCGCACTACATGGGCGGAGGCTTCGGATCTAAGTTCTCGCTCGGCGTCGCGGGTGCGGCCGCATGCACCCTTTCGAAAGAGCTCGGCCGCCCGGTCAAGTTGATGCTCGAGCGTCGCGCCGAGCACGCGCAGGGCGGCAACCGACCGTCGTCGGTGCAGGAGATGTCCCTCGGCGTGAAGAAGGACGGCACGCTCGCCGCCTACAAGGTGTCGAAGACGGGAACCGGCGGCATCGGTGGCGGCGCGGGCGCGGCGAATCCGATGATCTACGACTTCGGTGAAGTCGCCGAAGCGGATTTCGAAGTCGCGACCAACGCGGGTGCCGCGGCGGCCATGCGCGCACCACGCCACCCTCAGGGGTCCTTCGCGCTCGAAACGATCATGAATCTCGCGGCGGAAGCGATCGGGATGGATCCGCTCGAACTTCGCCGCAAGAACGACAAGCACCCGATCCGCGCGCGCCAATACGTCGAAGGTGCGAAACGCTTCGGCTGGGACAAACGGACTCCGAGCGGTTCCGGAAAGGGTCCGATCAAGAAGGGCATGGGCGTCGCGTCCTCCCTCTGGTACGCGCTCGGCGGACGCGGAGCCCAAGTGCTCTGTCGTATCCGGAAGGACGGATCGGTCGAGATCCGCAACGGCGCTCAGGACATCGGCGTCGGAACGAAGACGATCCTCGCGATGGTGGCCGCCGAAGAACTCGGCATTCCCCTCTCCCGCGTGACGCCGTTCCTCGGCGACACGAACGACCCGATCGGTCCCGCTTCGGGCGGATCGACGACGGCACCCACCATCATGCCCGCCGCGCGCACCGCGGCGTTCATGGCGGGACGGTCGCTCCGCGAGATCGTCGCGAAGGCGTGGAACTGCGGCGCCGACGACCTCGCTCTCGGCGGCGGCAAGGTGCTCCACCTGAAGGACGGATCGAAGTCGATGACGTTCGAAAAGGCGTGCGCGCTCATGCCGGGCGACGAAATCGCGGAACTCGGCAAGCGGACGGGCAACTACGCCGCCTACGAAGGTCAGACCGGCGGCGTGCACTTCGCCGAAGTCGAAGTCGACACCGAAGACGGGACGATCTCGGTCACGCGCTACCTGGCGCTGCAGGACGCGGGGACGATCCTCAATCCCCTCACCGCCGAATCTCAAGTCAACGGAGCGATCGTGCAGGGCGTTTCCTACGCGCTCTTCGAGGAGCGCATCCTCGACCGCCAACTCGGCCAACAGGTCAACGCCGACATGGAGATGTACAAGATCGCGGGCCCGAAGGACATGCCGCGCGCGGAAGTGATCCTGACGGAAGTCGTCAACGGGGCGAACAACGTCGGCGTCGCGGGACTCGGCGAAGGGCCTTCGGTTCCCGTCGCCGCCGCCATCGCGGGTGCGGTTCACAACGCGCTCGGCTTCCCCGTGTGGTCGCTCCCGATGACTCCGGACCGCGTCCTCGCGGCCATCGCCGCGAAGGAGAAGGGCAAATGAAGGACTTCACCTACGTGCTGCCGAAGGACGCGGCCGAAGCGGCCCGCGCCGCCGCCGCACCGAATTGCGCTCTGAAGGGCGCGGGCACCGATCTCGTCGATCGCATGAAGGAAGGCGTCACGCGCCCCGACACGGTGGTGAATCTCCTCACCGCGACCGATCTCCGAAGCCCGATTCGGGAAGAGAACGGACGCATCGTCATGGGCGGTGCGACCACCCTCGCGGAGGTCGCCGAATCGGCGCTCATCCGCAAGGTGGCGCCCGGCTTTGCCGACGCGGCCGCGGAGGCCGCGACGCCTCAGATTCGAAACCGCGGGACGGTGGCGGGCAACCTCTGCCAACGTCCTCGTTGTTGGTACTTCCGGAACGACACGTACGCGTGTTCGAAGAAGGGCGGCGAGACCTGCTACTCCATCGAAGGCGAAAACAAGTACCACGCCATCTTCGAGAACGTGACGTGCAACATCGTCCACCCGTCGAATCTCGCACCGATCCTTCAAGTGCTCGGGGGAACGCTCCATGTCGTCACTGCGAACGGGACCGACGTCGTCGCTTCCGACGTCGCGGTGAAGGACTTCTGGGTGCGACCGGAAGAAGACATTTCGCGTGAAAACATCCTCGTCGCGGGACAGGTCGTCCGCGAAGTGTCGTTCCCGATTCCACAGGGGATGACGGGATCGTCGTACGTCGAAACCCGCGAGAAGGCGTCGTTCGACTGGGCGCTCACCTCCTGCGCGGCGGCGCTGACGCTCGACGGCGGCAAGATCGCCTCGGCATCCGTGGTGCTGTCGTCGGTCGCTCCGACGCCGTTGCAACTCGAAGCCGTGGAGAAATGGCTCGTCGGCAAGGCGCCCTCGGACGCGTTGTTCCGCGAAGCGGGAACGAAGGCGACGGACGGAGCGACGCCCATGCGGGACAACGCCTACAAGATCACGTTGACGGCCGTGGTGGTACGCCGTGCGCTTTCGGCGGCCGCCGCTCGTGCGACCGGAGGTGGCAAATGAGAGGTGACCCGCGAGATCCCGATTCGATCGTCCCCGCGCGGCGGCTCGGCGCGCACGTCTGCCCCGATCTGCGCACGAAGACGATGTACTTGAACGAAGAAGCGCGCGGAGACGCCGACGATTCCTTCGGGGGGCGTTCGCACGCGTTCTGGTGCCTCAAGACGATGGAGGCGATCGGTCCCGACGACCGCCCGATCGGTCCGACGCTCTGCGGACGCGACCGCGCGTGCTGCGGCCTCCCGCCCGAAGTGTGATCAGCCCCGGCGGCCCGGTCGCGAGGTCGGGCCGCTCGTCGGGACTTCTTTGCGCGCCGGCGCCATCAACGGGCCCGTGACCCGCCCTTGGAGGCGGTGTCCCGCGTCGTCCTCGAAGACGATGTCGCATCCCCAGCCGGCCGCCTCGAGGGCCCGCGCTCCTACCTCGAGATCGCACGTGAGCAGGTCGTAGTTGGCGCCCTTGATCCCCGCGGTCGGACTCAACGCCGCTTCGGCGAGGACATTGCCCGATCGAACGTCCGTGATGCGCAGCGTCGCGCGGAACCCGAAGGCGCGCGGCTTCAATCGGTTTTCGAGCAGCAATACGTGGCGTCCCGCGCCGAGCGCCACCTTGCCGTCGCGCGGCATCCGACCGTCGACCAGTTTCAACTCGCATGCGGGCTCACCGGGCGGCGGCATCGGGCGCACCAGCACGACGTCCGCGACGCTCGTCACGCCCGCGGGCGTCTTCGCGACGACGCGGACGGGTCCCTCGAGACGCGACCCGGAGAGAGCGAGAATCGCGTCGACTCCCCCGGGGCGCGACTCCGCGGCGATCAACGCCCCGACGGGTTCCGCCGCAACCTCGGGAACGGCTCCTTCGAGAAGGACCGGGACCTTCGTCGTCCCGCGCTCGTCGTCGACCACGATGCGCGCGACGGACGGAATCTGAATCCGGCACCGCACTTCGCGTTTCGGAACACGAAAACGGCTTTCGGTGCGATTTCCCGCGACGTCGACGGCCTCGATGCGTACGTCCCCACCTTCGAGATCGTGCAGTGGGAAAGAGACGGACGCCGCTTCGGGGAACTCGCCGACGGATCTTCCATCGCGCCGGATCCGGAGCGTCACGGGTCCTTGGTCGTCCGACGTTTCAATGCGCAGCGTCCCGGAGGCGACATCGTCGACGACGAGGTCGTCGATCGCCGTACGACGTCCGTCGGCGAACGTCGTCGCGACGACGAGGGACGGTGGCTCGCGGTCGATGCGATACGGGCCTCCCGAGACGGGAATCGTCACGCCGTCGGGAGTCACGAGCGACAGTGTCACCCGCCCCGACGCAAGAAGCGGTAGCTCGAGCACGACGTCGCGCGGCGACCCCGATCTCGGGAGCAGTGCCTCCGCGATCGGTACGGCCTCGACCTCGGCGCCGAAAACGACGAGTCGGGTCCCCGACGGAGGTTCGACACCTTCGATCGCGACTCCGAGCGTCACGCTCGACGTCCGGAAGGCGGGCGCGATTCCGCGCCCCGAAGTCACGCCGTTGACGGAAACGATCGACGCGCTCGGCGGCGGAACCGGGACGGGGCGATTCCACCACCAACCGCCCGCCACGACGGCGAGGGCCACGACGCCGGCCGCCGCGAGACGTCCGCCGCTCCCGCGACGGATGCCTCGCACGGCGTCGCGAAGATCCATGCGAAACGCATCGACGGAACTCTGTCGGGCTTCGGGCTCCTTCGAGAGAGCGCGCGCGACGACCGCCTCGACCGCCGCGGGAAGACCCGGAACTCCGTCGGCGAGCGACGGCGGAGCACGGTGGAGGATGGCGTGGCGAACGGCGTCGGTGGACGCTCCCTCGAAGGGGCGACGTCCCGACAGCAACTCGTACGCGATGACGCCGAGCGCCCATACATCCACCAGCCGGGCATCCGATGCGGCGTTCCGATCGAACTCTTCGGGAGCCATGTACGGGACCGTCCCGTGGATCACGGGATCACCGACCATTGTGGTGTCGTCGACGCGCCGCGCCGTTCCGAAGTCGACCACGAAGGGGCGTGGGACGCGCCCTCCCGAGATGATGATGTTCTGCGGCTTGAGGTCGTGATGGATCACGTCGTGGGCGTGGGCCTCGGCGATGATGCCCGCGATGCCGTCGAGCAGCGCCGCGGCGCGCAACGTGCGCCGCAACCCCGGCGGCGGTAGTTCGAGCGCGGCCCATCGCGAAAGGTCCACCCCCTCGCGGTAATCCATCACGATGTACGGAAGGCCGTCCTCGATCCCGACGTCTTGAACTTTGACGACGCCGTCGACGTCCTTCAGCCGGAGAAGATGTTGAGCCTCGGCGAGATGCCGCTCCTTCAGCGTCGTCGGATCCTTGCCCGTCGCCCGATAGAGCTTGACCGCGAGAAATCCACCTTCGATGTTCGGGTGACGACAAAGGAACACGGTGGCCATCCCGCCGCGACCGATCTCGCGGACGACGGGATACCGACCGATGTGCGTGCGGGCCGGGTTTCCGGCGTTCATCGTCCCCATCTCGGGCATGGGGACATGATAGCGATCAGTTTCCGCGGCCGCCTTCCGCCATGCGCCTCAGGAACTCTTCCGCGGCGTGACGTTGGACCTTGTCGTCGGCGTAGATGACGCCGATCGAGCGCCAGAAACCCATCATTCCGCCGCCACCGCCACCGCGGCGACCGCCGCGTCCACCACGACCGCCCCCGCCGCCGCCTTCACCGCCGCCCGCGTTGGGAGCCCCGCCGCCGAGCATGCTGCGCACGCCGTCCGCGACCGACTTGAGCGTCGCGTTCTTTTCATCCTTCACCAACGCGTCGAGCAGATCCGTATTCGCCGGGTCCTTGCTGTTGGTG